>DASXVR010000149.1:0-7565 GCA_036504175.1 Actinotalea sp.
ATGAGAACGTAGACGGCGAACTTACCTGTCGTCAAGTCAGATTTCGACGAGTGGGACGAGCGGACGGGAGCAGAGGACAATGGCCGGCATGGTGACCCAGACGCGCCGACGCGGGGACACGCGAGGCGAGATCCAGCGGGCAGCCCTGTGCCGGTTCACCGACCAGGGGTATGACAAGACCTCGCTGCGCGAGATCGCCGAGGATCTGGGCGTCACCAAGGCAGCCGTGTACTACCACTTCCGCAGCAAGGAAGAGATCCTCGAGAGCTTGGTGCGCGAGGTGGCGGACTCCCTCGAGGCCCTCCTGAGCTGGGCCCGCTCGCAGGAGCCCTCCCGTGAGGTCCGGCTCGAGCTGCTCCGCCGTCTGGGCAAGGCGACCAGCGGCGGCCTCGGCGACACCATGCGCTGCGTCCAGCAGAACGAGCTCGCACTGGCCTCCATGCCGTCGACGGTCGACGTCGTCCACCGCTACAAGCAGGAGCTGTGGAACGTCGCCATGCCGCAGGACGCCACCGTCGAGCAGAAGCTCCGGGTGCGCCTCGCGATCATGGCGATCCTGCTCGCCAACCACGGGTCGTCCGACCTCGGTGGCACCGCCGCCCAGCGTCAGGAAGCAGCCCAGCGCATCGCCGCCGACGTCATGCCCTGAGGTCGCCTGGTCGTGTGATCAAGAGCATCCCGAAGTCACGCACGCCGGTGTCCCGCCGGCGTTAGCGTGCGCCCATGGTCATCGCCGCAGCGCGCTTCGTCCGGACCCACCCCTGGCTGACGCTGGCTGTGGGCGTCGCCGTCGCCGTGGTGGGTTCCGTCGTGCGCGACCTGATCCATCGGGCGGGCACGCTCAGTGCCGGTGAGGTCGTCGACATCGTCGTGACGACCGTCGGGGGCATCCTCGCGACATGGGCGCTGGTCGTGATCGCGCTGCGCCGCCGGGCGGTGGCCATGCAGGCGGCCGACGCCGCGATGAACGCAGCGACGAACGCCGACTGACAGGAATCAGTGGTGCCCGCGGATCTTCATCTGCGGCGGTCGCCCGTCCGGGTCGACGAAGACCCGGTAGGCGGGTGTGGCCACCCGGCGCTGCCACGGCGTCGGGATGGCCATGACGTGGGACCGCAGCCGTCCCGCCGGCCGGGGCCCCTCGCAGCCGCCGTCGTACCAGGCGTCCAGCGCTGAGACGCTGGATCGCAGGGCAGCGAGCGCGTCGTCGGGGTCGAGCAACGGCTCGTCGATCTCGAGGCCGAGATGCTCGCGCCAGAGCTCGAGGCGCAGCGAACGGGCGAACACGCGGGCGCCGTCGCCGGTCCCGCCCGGGTCGCGTGGCTCGCGGGGGTCCCGCCGGCCGTCGAGGACCGCAGCCGTCAGCTCGGAGTCGTGCGTCCAGGACCGGCGGTTGAAGTTGTCGCTCCCCACGGTCGCCCACACGTCATCGACGATGCAGACCTTCGAGTGCACGTACACGGGCTGCCCGGCTGGGTTCTCCAGGTCCAGGATCAGCACCCTGTCCGGCGCGGCGTCGTGGACGATGTCGAGCGCCTGGGTGTGCCCGTGCAGCGCCACCGGGATGAGCAGCTCGGCGTCCTGGTCGGGGAAGCGCGGCACCACAGCCACCAGGTGCAGCCGCGGCTCGCGGCGCAGTGCGGCTGCGAACACCTCCGCGACGCTCGTTGACCACAGGTACTGGTCCTCGATGTAGATGAACCGGCTGGCCCGCCGCAGAGCCTTGCCGTACCCCCGCGCGACGCTGCGCTCACCGTGCGGCGCGAACGGGTAGCCGGGGTACCGGTTCGGGTAGGTGCGCAGCAGCTGGACCGCGCAGGTGCCCTCGGCGGGCGGGTCCGGCATGGGCGCGGGCAGATCTCCCTTGAGACTCGTGCCGCCGACGAGGTGCGGGACCAGGTGCCGCGGCCTGCGCGAGAGCAGCGCCGGGTCCGCCCAGCGCTCGCGGAACACCTCCTCGACGTCGCGCACGGCCGGCCCGTGCATCTCGATCTGCACGTCGTGCCACGCGGGCTCTCCGCCGTACCACTTGGCGAACGGCATCAGCTGGGGGTCGCCGTGGTGGTCGGCGTCGTCCCGCCGGCTGTGCGCCACGTCGATGCCGCCGAGGAAGACCACGTCCTCCGCGGGCCGGCCCGGGTGGCGCAGGACGACGAACTTCTGGTGGTGGCTGCCGAACGGGCGCACCCGGTGGTCGAGGAGAACCTCACCGCCGGCGGCGTTGACGAGGTCGGCGAAACGCCGGTTCTGCCGCTGGGAGAACCGCATCCGGTCCAGCTGGGAGCGCCACACCAGCCCCTTGACCACCACTCCGCGCCGGGCGGCGTCGCCCAGCAGCTCCGCGACGGTCGTGTCGTCCAGCACCAGCTCGTCGGGGTCGACCCGCCAGCCGGCGAAGAGCAGCAGGTCACCCGCCCGCATCCGCTTGACGGCTTCGGCCAGGGCGGCGAAGTACGGGCGGCCGTGCACGAGCGGACGGACCGCGTTGCCCTCGGTGAAGATCCGCAGCCGGGTGAACCGGTTGCCCCGCTGCATGGGCGTCAGGAACCAGGCGTCCAGGGGCTCGAGCGGTGTGCCCGACGGCTCGGGCGAGAGCCCGGTCGGTGCGACCGAGCCGGTGGGTGCGGCGAGGGGGGCATCCCCCCGACCACCTTCAGGCCGGATGCTGCCCATATCCCCACGGTCGCACACCTGTGCCGGTTCCGCTGGGTGCCGAAGGCCCTAGCCCCGCCACTCCTCGGCCAGGACGGCGTAGATGTACGTGTCGTGCCAGACCGGGTCGCCGTTCCCGTCGCGCCGGAAGGACGCCGCCTGGTGCAGGTGGGCCTCGCGGCGCAGGCCCAGGCGTTCGAGCAGCCGCCAGGACGCCGTGTTGCGCGGGTCGCAGCGCGCCTCCACCCGGTGCGCGCCGCCGGCGACGACGTGCTCGAGGCCGGCGCGGCAGGCCTCGGTCGCCAGGCCCTGCCGCCACCACTGCCGGCCGAACACGTAGCCCAGCTGCCAGGTGTGCGCCTCGGAGGACGTCGGGTGCAGCCAGAGGTTGCCGACGAGCGTCGCCTCCGGACCGTCGAGGACCACCGCCCAGAAGTCGGGGTCGTCGGCCCTGCGGGCGGCCTCCGCGCGGCTCGCCCCGCGGGAGTACGGCTCGTACGGCTCGTAGCGGACGACCTCCGGGTCGCCGAGGTAGGCGTGCAGGGCGTCGCCGTCGGCGGGGGAGAAGGGTCGCAGGAGGAGGCGCGGGGTGCGGAGCATCGGCCGTGGTGCTGTCACGGTCCGCATCATCGCGGAACGGGCCTGGGCGGGCAGGGTGTTTCGACAACCCCGCTGACGCGGTCTCCCCCGACCGACGAACGGACGGGCCTCTCCCCAGGATCACCCGGGGAGAGGCCCGTCCTTACCCGCCGCGGCGGGGATCGATCAGTTGATGACGGTGTCGTTCAGTTGACGGTGTCGAAGTAGCCCTCGACGTCGATGAGGGCGTCGACGGTCCCGGCGTTGTTGAACAGGGTGAAGCCCGGTGCGAGGCGCACGAACGCAGCCGTGGCGACGTCGGCACCCAGACGGGTGTTCGCGTTGCTGGCGAGCGGGCGGGTCGTCCCGGTCGGGTAGAGCGTCAGGTAGCTGCTCGCCGTCGGGTGCGTGGTCGTCAGGTTCAGAGCCACGGCATCGGCGTCCTCGGGCACGCTGACGCCGGCGCCGACCATCGTGAAGGCACGCTCACCGCCCTGGCCGATCGAACCCGAACCCAGGGCGCGCTGCGCGGACACCGGGAAGTAGTCGGCGCCACCGTCGGAGACGTACCAGCCGACGACGTCGACGACGAGGTTCGTGACGCCGAGGTTGTTGTAGAGCGTGATGGTCTTGGAAGCACCCAGCTGGACGACGGCCAGGTTCGGGATGTCGCTGCCCGGGTAGGTGTTCAGCACGCTCGAGGCGTGCTTCTGACCGGGGACGTCGGCGTCCAAGGGCCATGCGCCCACCCAGGAGGTCGGGGCGGTCGTGTGCGTGGACGTGATCGTCAGGGCGACGCCGACGGCGTTGGCCGGTGCAGCGGCAAAGGTCAGGTTCCGCGAGTCGTAGGAGATCAGCGGGAAGGTGTCCCGGGTGTCGAGGACACGCGTCGGGTCGGTCGGCACGAAGCCGGCGCCGCCGGCGCTGGAGTAGTACCCCTCGACGTCGACGATCAGCTGGGTCCAGCCGGCGTTGTTGTACAGACCGATCCAGCGCTCGCCGTCGAGCGGCACGGTGACCAGGTTCGCCACGTCGTGGTTGATCTGGGTGTTGAGCGAGCTGGTCGCGGGGATGGTGTGGAAGTCGATCATGTCCTGGATGGCGAAGTCGTCCATGACGGTGACATAGCTCGAGTTCGCCGTACCCTGCGTGGACGTCACGTTCAGCACCAGCGCGGTGACGTCCAACGGCATGGCGGACAGGTCGTAGAACCAGGCGAACTGCGGGGAGAGCGCGCCATCGCCGTTGTACCGGGTGTCGATCAGGCGGTACGGGTCCGTCGGGATGAAGCGTCCGCCGGGTGCGACCGGGGCGGCGGCGAGACCGTCCGCCTGCGAGGTCGCAGCGGCGGCCGGCCGGTCGGCCGCGTCGGACCGGTGAATCGGCGTGAACGTGACCGGGCTCGGGCCGGTGCCGGGTGTGGTCGTCGGCGCTGCGGCAGAGGCCGCCGCTCCGGAGGCGACGAGCAGCGATGCGCTCAACGCGAGGACTGCCGTCAGCGTGCGGCGTTTCATGAAGGTGCTCCCCTGGATACGGACCCGAGGAGACCACAGCGGCCCCCCGCAGTCGCTGATCGGAACGTATCGACTGCAATGCCGCATGTCAGGCGCCCGGCGGGTGAAGTCGGCCTCGGCGGGGACCCGGCGCGCCCGGCGGGTCCCGCGCGTGAGAGCCCATGGCGCCGAACGGGTGAACCTCCGCCACCCCCCAACGTTTGCCGTCCGGGGCACGTTGGCTCTGCGAGGGTGTTGGCCGAGGAGGGGGCATGGCGGGCTGGGAGCAGCTGCTCGAAGAGGTGGTCCGCACACGGCGGTCCGCCCTGGTGGGTTACGCCCACCTCTTCGCGCTCGAACGGGCCGACGCCGAGGACCTCGTGCAGGAGGCTCTCGTGCGCACCTTCGCGCGGCGTCGGAGCTTCCCGGATGCCATTGCGGCCGAGGCGTACGTCCGTGCCGCGATCCGCACCTCGTTTCTCGACCGGGCTCGCAAGGCCAAGGTGCTGGCCGGTCGCTCCCACCTGCTCGCCGACGACGACGCCCGCTCGGCCGACGAGGCCGCGGTGGCCGGGGTCGACGTCGCCGCGGCCCTCGCAGCGCTGTCCCCGCAGCAGAGGGCATGCACGGTCCTGCGGTTCTTCGACGACCTCCCGGTCCGGGACGTCGCTGCCGAGCTCCGCCTGAGCGAGGGCTCCGTGAAGCGATACCTGTCCGAGGGCGTGACCACGCTGCGCCGGATCCTGGGGGACGCCGCCTCGTGGCCGAGCGAGGGCGATGGACCGACCGTCCCCGTGATGGTCGTTCGGAGGAGTGTGCGATGAGCCAGGACTTCCGCTCCCTGCTGCGCGGCCTCTCGGAGGTGCGGACCCGCCAGGCCGCAGCGGCGGCACCGGACCCGAGCACTGAGCTGCGCACCCTGCGGACCGCGATCCGCCGCCGTCGGCTGGCGCGGACCTCGGCCACGGTGGCCGCTGCTGCGGCCGTCCTCGTCGTCGGTGCCGTCGCTGTGCAGGGCCTGCAGCGGCCGGAGCCCGTGCCGCCGGCCCCGCCCGTGACGAGCACCTCGACGCCGAGCGCGACGCCGTCGTCCACGCCGAGCGCCCCGGCAACCACGACCCCGACGCCGATCGAGACGCCGGCGAGCCCGGCGTCGCCGACGGCGGCGGGGCTGCTCCCGTCCGCCCTCCCGGTGACCGAAGAAGTCCTCGCCGGCACCGACGACGACTGGATCATCGCGGGGTACATGGCGTTCATCGAGGACCGCGACGAGTTGGCGACGGCCGAGTACCTGGTGAGCCCTCACGGTGACTTCTATCGGCTCCCGGTGAGCTCCCTCCTCGTCGACTGGCTGCCGGGGACGTCGTCAGCCCTCCTGGTGGACCAGGCAGCGGTGCCCGCGCTCACGGACGTGCATCTGGCCGACCTTGCGACTGGACACACCAGGGCCACGTTCTCCGCGCCGGACGGGCAGCAGATCACCCTGGCTGCGCTCACCGCGGACGGTGCCGGTGTGCTTCTCGCCTACTCCGACCTGGCGTCGACCAGGGTCGAGAGGCTCGTGCGCCTCGACCTCACCGGTCACGTCCTCGCCGAGTACCCGGGCTACCCGACGCGACGGGACCGCCCGGGGGTGCTCAGTCCGGACCGCTCGACGCTGCTGCTCGAGGACACCCGACGGTTCGGTGCCCTGAATGCGAACGACTTCGCGCCCGTGGCGCTCACCGGCGAGTGGGGGACGGACTGCCAGGTGACTGGGTGGCTGGATGCCCACAGCTGGGTCGGTGTCCGGTGCGCGTCGCGGCCCACCGACGAGGCCCTGTCCGTGGGGTCGGCCGCAGTCCTGGGCGAGGGCCCCGCCGGCGCGGGGCCACGGGAGAACCTCGGCTTGCAGCACGACCCTGCCGGGCGGTACCTCGTGGCCGCGATGCGCTCCCATGGGCGGCTCCTGGTGGTTCGATACGGAGCCTCGGGCACGACGTTCGAGGAGCTCTCCGGGGTCGACGGTCGTGCGACACCACTCGACCTGCCGGACCTTGGGCAGGTTGCGGTCACGGTGAACGACCACGTCCTCCTGTCCGGCACCGGGGTGAACGGCTCCAGCACCGGCATCATCTGGCTCGACCCCGTCACCGGGGAACGGCGGGACCTGCTGACCCTGGTGGACGGTTCCGGCGTCTACGCAGGACTCGCGTACCCGGCTCCACCCTCGGGGCGGCCGCTTGGAGGAGCCTTCTGGTCCACCGACTGAGCCGAGGGAACGCTCCGCGGCACCGCCCCCCGACCCCTCAGCGCCGCCCGATCACGGGAGCACGCCGCCCCCGACCCTTCCCACGGCGCTCCACCCCGTGCGGGAATGGGCTCGCGCGACGCAGGAGCCCGCGGGTGTCCCGCCCCGGGCGCGCGTCCGCCACCTCGGAGAGGCGTGAGGCCATGACCACCACACCCGGGCCCGGGTTCGACTTCAGCGACCTGCGGGCGCTGTTCGTCAACTGCACCTTGAAGCGCTCGCCGGAGGTGAGCAACACCCAGGGGCTGATCGACGTCAGCGCCGCGATCATGGCCAAGCACGGTGTCCAGGTCGACGTCATCCGTGCGGTCGACCACGACATCGCCACCGGGGTGTACCTGGACATGACCCAGCACGGCTGGGCGAGCGACGAGTGGCCGGAGCTGTACCGGCAGGTCATGGCCAGCGACATCCTCGTGGTGGCCGGGCCGATCTGGCTGGGGGACAACTCGTCGGTCACCAAGCGCGTGATCGAGCGGCTCTACGCCGGGTCGAGCGAGCTCAACGCCGCAGGCCAGTACGCGTACTACGGACGCGTCGGCGGCGCGATC
>DASXVR010000150.1:0-7693 GCA_036504175.1 Actinotalea sp.
ACCTGACGGAGCGGGAGCTCGGGCAGCGTGAACGACAGGGCGAAGCCGATGAGCAGGATGCCCGCCGCGATGATCAGCACGAGGGACGTGCTCTGCGCGAAGCCGTCGAGGAACGGCTTGGCCAGGCGCGGGTCCAGGTGCGAGATGAACGACGAGTCGTCCAGGGCCGGCTTGGCGCCCTGGAGCATCCCCAGGACCGGCGCGTTGGCCGGGTCCTTCTGCACCGCAGGGTCGTTGATCGCCGCCTGGAAGGCAGGCGTCTTGGCGGCTGCCGCGAAGGCCTTGCCGATCCGGTCGCCGACCGTCGAGAACAGGATGGACAGGAACGCGGCGGTGCCGAGCGTGCCACCCATCTGCCGGAAGAACAGCGACGACGAGGTAGCGACGCCCATGTCCTGCGGGGGCACGGCGTTCTGCACGGCGAGCACGAGCGGCTGGAAGCAGCAGCCGAGGCCGAGGCCGAACACGGCCGAGCGCCAGCTGACCTCCCACATCGACGAGCTCGCCACGAGCTGCGACAGGAGGAGCGCACCGAGGGTCAGCAGGCCGGTGCCGATGATCGGGAAGATCCGGTAGCGCCCGGTGCGGGAGACGGTCTGGCCCGAGACGATCGAGGCGACCATGATGCCGAGCGTCAGCGGCAGCAGCGCCAGGCCGGCCGTCGTCGGGCTCATGCCCTTGGCGATCTGCAGGTACAGCGGCAGGGTCGCGAAGCCACCGAACATGCCCATGCCGAGCACCGTGTTGATGAGCGCGCTCATCCCGAAGGTGCGGTTGCGGAACAGGTACAGGGGCAGCAGCGCCTCTTCGCCGGCGCGGCGCTCCGCCAGGAGGAAGAGCCCCAGGCCGATGACGCCGAGCGCGTAGCAGATGAAGGCCGCGCCCGAGCCCCAGCCCCAGATGCGCCCCTGCTCGGCGACGAGCAGCAGCGGGACCAGGCCGATGACCAGCGCCGCGGCGCCCTGCCAGTCGATCCGGTGCAGGTGACGCTGCAGCGGCGGGAGGTGCAGCACGCGCCAGATGACGATGAGCCCGACGATGCCGAACGGCACGTTGACCAGGAAGATCCAGCGCCAGCCGGTGATGCCGAGGACCGTGTTCGCGCCGGCGAAGAAGCCACCGATGATCGGGCCGAGCACCGACGAGGTGCCGAAGACGGCGAGGATGTAGCCCTGGTACTTGGCGCGCTCACGCGGGCTGAGGATGTCGCCGAGGATCGTGATGGCCAGCGACATGAGGCCGCCGCCGCCGAGACCCTGGATCGCCCGGTAGATCGCGAGCTGGTACATCGACCCGGCGGTGCCGCACAGGAGCGAGCCGGCCAGGAAGAGGCCGATCGCGAGCATGTAGAACGGCTTGCGCCCGTAGATGTCGGAGAGCTTGCCGTAGAGCGGCGTCGCGATGGTCGAGGTGATCAGGTAAGCCGTGGTCACCCAGGCCTGCAGGGACAGACCGTTGAGGTCGTCACCGATGGTGCGGATGGCAGTTGCGACGATGGTCTGGTCGAGGGCGGCAAGGAACATGCCCATCATCAGGCCGCCGAGGATCGTCAGGATCTGACGATGGGTGAGGGGCGCGAACGTGTGGCTCGCCGCAGCGGGTGCCGTAGGCGGCGCTCCGGCTGGGGCCGACGGGGAGGAGTGACTCACCCGAGGAGTCTACGGCGGGGGTCCGACACTGTCGGCGTCGATTTCCAGTGACCAACGTCCCATCTTCTGCGGTGGCGCACGCGGCCGCTCCGTGCCCCATGTTCGGTGCGAACGAGCAGGTCGCGCGCCGTGCCCGCCGTAGGCTGACGACGTGCCTTCACCCGCCGCGGGCCTGCTCACCGCGCGCCGCCCCACCCTCGGCGCCGGCGTGGCCGTGGCCGTCGGCGTGGTGGTCGTCCTGCTCGCGGTGGCGTTCTCGGGAGCCGCCCGGCCGACCCCCCTGCTCGACCCCGGTGCCCTCGTTCGCTGGGGCCTCCCCGTCGCGACCGTCCTCAGCGAGCTGGCCGCCTCGCTGACGCTGGGCGCTCTCGTGCTGGGCTCGTTCGTCCTGCCGCGGGGCGAGGGCCGACGCGCGTCCGACGGCCGTGCCTGGCCCGCCGTGGTCCGGGTCGCTGCCGCTGCCTCCGCCGCGTGGGCGGTGCTCGGGCTGCTGCACCTCGTGCTGACCTACGCGAGCGTCTCGGGGACCCCCGTGGACAGCCCGTCGTTCGGGCCCGAGCTGGGCCTCTTCGTCGGCTCGGTCGCCCTCGGCCGGGCGCTCCTCGCGGTGACCGTCGCGGCGGCGGTGGTCTCCGTCCTCGCCCTCCTCGCGACGACCCCGCTGGCCACCCTGCTCACCTCGCTCGTCGTGCTCACGGCCTTCGCGATCCAGTCGACGTCGGGCCACGTCGCGGGGAGCAGCCACCACGACCTGGCGATCTCCTCGCTGTTCCTGCACCTCACCGGAGCGGCGGTGTGGGTCGGCGGTCTCGCCGCCCTCGCCCTGGTCGCGCATCGACTCGGCGCCGACCTCTCGGCGGCGGTGCGCCGCTACTCCGTCGTCGCTGCCTGGTGCCTGGTGGCGGTGGCGGTGTCCGGGCTGGTCAACGCAGGGATCCGGCTCGGCGGGTGGAGCGGGCTCAGCACGCGCTACGGGGTGCTGGTCATCGCCAAGGTGGTGCTGCTCGGAGCCCTCGGCGGGCTCGGCGCGCTGCACCGGCGCCGCGTCATCCCGCACCTGTCCGGCCACGACGAGGGGCGCGCGCCCTGGCTGTTCTGGCGCCTGGTGCTGGTCGAGCTGCTCGTGATGGGCGCGGTGACGGGCGTGGCCGTCGCGCTCTCGTCGAGCGCGCCGCCGGCCCGCCAGCTGCCCGGGACGCACCTGACCCCGGCCGAGATCGTCACCGGTCACCCGCTGCCGCTGGCGCCGGACACCGCCCTGTGGCTGACCAGCTTCCGCTGGGACCTGCTCCCCGCCCTCGGCTGCCTCGCCGCCGTGGTGGTCTACCTCCGCTGGTACGTGAGGCTGCGTCGGCGCGGGGACGCCTGGCCGGTGGGGCGCGTGCTGTCGCTGGTGGCGGGGATGGTGCTGCTGGCATGGACCACGTCCGGCGGGCCCGCGGTCTACGGCCACGTGCTGTTCAGCGCGCACATGGTCCAGCACATGCTGCTGGTGATGGTGATCCCGATCTTCGTCGTGCTCTCGGCGCCTGTGACCCTCGTCGTACGGGCGGTGCCGGCCCGTGGTGACGGGTCACGGGGTCCGCGCGAGTGGCTCCTCGCCCTGGTCCACTCGCGGTGGGCGCAGCTGTTCGCCAACCCCGTCGTCGCCGCGGTCAACTTCGCCGGGTCGATGTTCGTCTTCTACTTCACCGACCTCTTCCAGTACTCGCTGACGACGTACGTCGGGCACCTGGCGATGATCGCCCACTTCTCCTTCGCCGGTTACCTCTTCATCAACGCCCTCATCGGGGTCGACCCGGGCCCCACGCGGCCGGGCTACCCGCTGCGGCTCGTGCTCCTCTTCGCGGCGATGGTGTTCCACGCGTTCTTCGGACTGGCCCTGGTCAGCGACGAGACGCTGCTGGTGCCGGACTGGTTCGGCCTGCTCGGACGCCCGTGGGGGCCGTCCGCCCTGGCCGACCAGAAGACCGGCGGAGCGATCGCGTGGGGCATCAGCGAGCTGCCCATGCTCGCCATCGCGATCGCGCTGGCGCTCGCCTGGACCCGCGACGACGAGCGGACGGCGCGACGGCAGGACCGCGCGGCCGACCGTGACGGCGACTCCGAGCTCACCGAGTACAACGCGATGCTCGCGCGCATGGCCGAGCACCGGGACCGCTGACGCCGGAGCTCACCTGAGGCGCCCCGACCCTTCACCCGCTCTCAGGAGGCGGGATGGCCCGGACCGCGCCATGATCGGGCGAACCGGGCGGCAGCGCCGTCCGCCGAACTGGAGGTACGACCAATGGGACTCGGAACCGGGATCTTCCTCATCGTGCTCGGCGCGATCCTGGCCTTCGCGGTGCGGGACAGCTGGGACGTCCTCGACCTGACCACCGTCGGGTACATCTGCCTGCTGGCCGGTGTGCTCGCGATCATCCTGACGCTGGTGCTCAACAACCAGCGTCGCAACACCTCGCACCGCGAGGTCATCGAGCGCTACGACGACCGCACCCCGCCGCCGGCCATCTGACCGGAGCCGGAACGCCGGAGCTCCACCCGGCGGCGTTCGAACCGACGCCCGCACCCCGACCACCGGGGTGCGGGCGTCCTCGCGTCGGTGGGACCGGACGGTGTCAGGCGCCGAGGATGCCGCGGATGATGCTGTCGCCCGAGTGCGCAGGATTGCCGTCGAGCGGCTCCTCGGAGACGTCGACCACCGGGAACTCGGCCAGGTCGAGACCCTCGGGGACGGTGAAGCGACCGCTCGACCCCTGCAGCACACCGAGGCTGACCAGGCGCTTCACGCCCCTGTCGATGAGCCACACCTCGTGGAAGCCGGTCTGGTCGCCCGCACCCTCGAGCGACACGATCAGCACGCGGCTGCCGTCAGGCTCCTGCTCGACGGTGGCCTGACCGGTCGCCTGCCATCCGGGCAGGGGGTCCAGGGCCGCCTCCGCGACCACAGCAGGCCGCTCGCCGTCCGCACTCCGCGCCCACCAGGCTCCGCCGACGCCCCCGACCAGGACCCCGGCTGCAGCGGCCGCCGCGATCCATGGCGTCCGCCGACGGGTCGCCCGGCTAGTCCGGGCACGCGAGAGGTCGTCGGCAGAGGCGCTCGCGCTCGCCGGCGCACCCGTCACGGCTGCATCGGCCGCGGCTGCATCCGTCATCGCTGCGCCCGTAGCCGTGCCGCTCGCCTGCCGCCCGCTCGGCTCCGGCGACCGCCCGTCAGGGAGCAGGGTCGGCGAGAGCTCGAGCTCGGAGCGCACGGCGAGCCACACCGCGGTGGGCGGTTCCACGAGCGTGTCGGCGGGCGTCAGCGAGCGCGCCGAGACCACCACCCGCGCCAGGTCGGCGACCTCCGCACTGCAGGCATCGCACGTGGCGAGGTGGGCGCGGGTGGCGTCGTCGGCGGGCTCTCCCAGCGCGACGAGCGCCAGGACCTCCGGGTCAACGTGCTGCACCATCCACCTCCAACCGGTCGCGCAGGCGCAGGAGGCTGCGTCTGATGTGGCTCTTCACGGTCCCCAGCGGCAGGTCGAGCCGCTCGGAGATCTGGTCGTGCGTGAGGTCGTCGTAGAACGCCATCGCGAGGATGGTCCGCTGCGGCTCACCGAGGCGGGCGAGCTCGTCCGCGACAGTCAGTCTCTCGGCAAGCTGGGCGGTCTCGGGCTCGGGCGGCGGACCTGCGACCGTCGCGACGGCGAGGTGGTCGCGCCGGTCGCGCGCCCGCCGGCTGTGCACGTCGGCGATGGCGTTGCGCGTGATCCCGGTGAGCCACGCCGGCAGCGAGGCGCGACGAGGGTCGAACCCGGCCCGTCCTCGCCAGGCGTTCACGAACACCTGCTGCGTCACGTCCTGAGCGTCGGAGTCGTCGCGCAGCGAGCGCAGCGCGAGCGTGTGCACGTAGGCCGACCAGCGGCGGTACGCCTCAGCAAGAGCCGTCTCGTCACCCGCGAGCAGGGCGCGGCCGACGGCGTCGTCGTCCCAGGTGGCCGGGGCGCGCAGCGAGGTGACCTGCGACGGGTTGGACAGGGTGCTCCTCCTCGGCGGTCGGAGTGCTGTGCGTGCGGCTCCGGGAGCCATCATCCACCGACCGGGTCCGCCGTGACGATGACGTTGTCCTCGTAGTGGCGTGCCGCGCGGTCGAAGCGTCCGCCGCAGGTGATCAGGACGAGGTGGTGCCGCCCGTCGCGCGTGAAGACGTCCGACCAGGCGATCTCGGGCTTGGGCACGACGGTGACCGCCGTGACCGCGTAGTGGAGCACCGAACCGTCGCCGAGGGTGATGTCGACGAGGTCGCCGACTGCGAGGTCTCTCAGGTGCGCGAAAGGGCCGAGGCCGGCCGAGGCGACGGAGTCGACGTGGGCCGCGATCACCGCGGTCCCTGTCCGGTCGCCCGGGGTGGCGCCGAAGCGGTACCACCCGCCGCGTTCGGCCAGCGGCGGGATCTCCATCTGCCCGTCGGCCGTGACCCCGACCGGGTCGACGGGCAGCTCGATGCCCAGGGCGGCGAGCCTCAGCGAGACAGGTGCCGGGGGGTGCACGACCGGGCCGAGGTCGGCGCTGCGTACCGGGACCTCTGGCAGCGTCGGCGTGGGGACGGCGTCGTGCGGTGCTGCGAGCGACGGGCCGGGGACGACGGACGAGGCATGGCTCTCCTCGGTGCGCGGTGGTGCGGTGGAGCAGGCCGCGAGGCCCACGACTGCAGCGATGAGCAGCACCGCGGTCGCGGCGTGCACACCCCGAAGGGTCCGGGTCATCGCAGGCTCCGTAGGCGGCGGTGGGCGGGGCTTCGACCGGTCGGCACGGGTCAGGACGGTGCCGACCGGTCGAGGCCTGTCAGTGGTTCGCAGCTGTCGGTTCACAGATGTCTGTTCACGGGTGTCTGTTCACTCGGTGACGCGGACAGGCGCGACCGTGCGACGACGCAGGGCCAGGGCACCGGCCGCGGCGACGAGCAGCGCTCCGCCGACCATCCACGGCCCGCGTGCCGACGAGGTGTCGGCGAGGCCGAGCTCACCGGAGGGGACGCCCGACGGAGCAGAGTGCAGGCCGTCGATCGTCTGGACCGCGAGCTTCAGGTTGCCGTCCGCGAGGCTGCCCCACGCGTAGACGATGGTGTTCGTCCCTTCGGTGACAGCCACGTCGGCCGGGCCGATGACGGGCGTCGTGGTGCCGGCCGCTGCGACAGCGGCTGAGACCGTGCCCGCAGGCAGGTTGAGGACCTTCTCCATCGGGTTCGTCAGCCCTGAGATGACAGCCGTCCCGCCTGCGAGGACGTCGACGGCAGGTGCTGCCGCGGTGTGCCGGACGGTGAGCCGGCCCTGCCCGGGAGCGGTCTTCGAGATGTCGTTGGTGAAGAGCGTCGCGGTGGGCTTGCCCGCGGCGTCGAGGTGCGCCACGGCCGTGTAGCTCATGCCCGCCGCCAGGGGCAGGTCGACGGGGCCGATGGCCGGTGCGCTCGCGTCGGCGGCGTCGGCCGCGGTGATCGCCACGGTGTAGGTGCCGGCAGGCAGGTCGAGCGGGCCGGCCAGCGTCCCGGGGGCGAAGTTGTCGAGCGTGAGGGTCCCGTTGACGTAGACGTCAACGGTGAGGCCCGGCACGCCGTGCAGGACGGACAGGTGGGCGTCGCCGTCGGCGGCCGCGGCCGGGAGGGCGCCGGTCAGAGCGAGGACGAGTCCGGCGGCGCTGCCGGCAAGAAGTCTGGTGCGCATGGAGGTGCTCCTGGTCTCGTGCCCCGAAGGGCTCGGAACTGCTTGACACTTCCACTACTGCGCGGAGGGCGTGTCTGGATGCAGGCAGCTCGCACGAGCTTCTCCGGGACGGGACTCGGGCTCAGAGCACCCGCAGCGCTCCCACCGACGCGGTGATCCGGATGACCTGGTCGGTCATCTCCAGACCCTTCACCGTGACGCCGGCGACCTTGGTGTCCACCGCCCGCTGGACCTGCACGCGCACGAGCGTGGCCGTCTCGCCGCGCTCGATCTCGATCAGCCCATCGGGAAGACCCTGGTCGCGGAGCATGGCGGTGATCGGTCCGACCAGGTACGGGACCA
>DASXVR010000151.1:0-9051 GCA_036504175.1 Actinotalea sp.
CCGTCCGCTGCGGCGATCGCCGAGCCGATGGCCAGGTCCATGCCGCGCACCGTGAGTCCCGAGTTGATCGTCAGACCTGCCGCCTCGCCGACGACGACCATCCCGTCCGTGACGATCTCGCCGAGCATGGCCAGGCCGCCCTCGGCGACGAGGTGCGACCCGTACTCGACGATCTCCCCGCCACGCAGGTAGGGCGCCAGGCCCGGGTGGGCGACGAGATGGTCGAAGACCTCGACCGCCGTGCGCCCCGACCGCACCAGGTCGTCCAGGCGCAGGACGACGCCGAGCGAGAGCGACTCGGTGTTCGTGTAGAGGAACGCGCCTCCGCCGATGCCGAGCGTGCAGTCACCGACGATCGCGTGGGCCGCGCCCTCATCACCGCTGACGCCGAAGCGGTCCTCGATGACGGTCCGCGGCAGCTGCACCACAGCCTTCACACCGACGGCGACGTGGTGCTCCGCGGGCTTGTCCCGCAGGCCGATGCTGCGTGCCAGGAAGGAGTTCACGCCGTCGGCAGCGACGACGACCCGCGCCCGCAGCTCGTCGTCGCCGGCGCGCACTCCCACGACGCGCAGGGTGCCGTCCGGTCCGGCCTCGCGCAGCAGCTCGTCGACCCGGACGCCGGGCATGAGGAAGACACCCTCCTCCTCCGCGCGCTCGGCGAGCCAGGGATCGAACTTCGCGCGCAGCACGGTGACCGCGTTGACGGGCTCCGCCAGCGTGCTGCCGGCGTAGTCGATACCCACCGACGAGTCAGGCGTGAGGAACGTCGTGACGTGACGCGTGATCCGCCGTTCGACCGGCGCCTGCGCGGCGAAGTCCGGGAACACCTGGTCGAGGACGCGGCCGTAGAGGACGCCGCCGGACAGGTTCTTCGCACCGGGCGCCTCGCCGCGTTCGATCAGGACGACTGACAGGCCCTTGCGCGCCAGGAGCGTCGCGGTCACCGCGCCTGCGGGGCCGGCTCCGACGACGATGACGTCGAAGTCCGGCTCCACGGCCGTCATGCGCCCGCTCCCAGGGCGGCCGTCAGCGCCGGCACGACCTGGTAGAGGTCACCGACGATGCCGAAGTCGCACTGGCTGAAGATCGGCGCGGCCTTGTCGCTGTTGATCGCGACGATGACCTTCGCCTCCCGGACACCGACCATGTGCTGCAGCTGTCCGGAGATGCCCACCGCCAGGTAGAGGTCCGGGGCGATGTGCTGCCCGGAGATGCCGATGTACCGCTCCTTGGCGATCCAGTCGACCCCCTCGGCCAACGGCCGCGAGCAGGCGAGCTCTCCACCGATGGCGTCCGCGAGCTCGGCCACGAGCGCGACATCGGCCTGGGCCTTCAGGCCGCGACCAACCGAGACGACGGTGCGGGCGGCGCCGAGATCGACCCCGGCGTGCTCCTTGACCTTGGTCTCCAGTACCCGTGCGGTGGTGAGGGGCGTCACCGTGGCGTCCTCGACCGGGACGGGAGAGCCCTCCGCGCCGACCTCGGCGCCGGCGTCCACGGCGAGCACGGCAGTCCCGCCCACCAGCGCGGTGCGGTGCTCGCTGACTCCGCCGAGGACGGACCGGGTGACCATCACCTGGCCGCCGGAGAGCTCCACCGAGCCGATGCCGGAGACGACGGGCGACTGCAGCCGCGCGGCGACGGCGCCCAGGAGGGCGCGGCCGGCAGGTGTGGTGGCGCCCACGACGGCGAGCGGGGCTGCGGCTGCGACCAGGTCGGCCACCGCCGGGGCGAAGGCCTCGACCGGGAGGTCCCCGGGCTCGCCGAGCCAGATGACGCGGTCGACCACGTGGGCGAGGGCCTCGGCGACGGACCGGGGTCCGGCGGCCACGGCGACGACCTCGGTGCTCAGGGTGCGGGCGACCTCGACGAGCCCGGCTGCGGCCGGGGCGTCAGCGACGACGACCCAGGTCTGGGATGCGTTCATGGTGCTCTTCTCCTCGGATCTACAGGGCGCCGGCCTGGCGCAGCGCGCCGACCAGCTGGGACGCGGCGGCGGCCGGGTCGGTGGCGTCGAACAGCACGGCCTGTCGCACGCCGCCGGCGGGGCGCGCGGTGGCCAGGGTGGTGAGCGTCGTGCCGGCGGTGGGGACGGCGAGGTCCGCGAGCGCTAGGACCTCCACGGGCTTCTTGGCGGCGGCCAGGATGTCCTTCATCCCCGCGACCTTCGGGACGACGGCGTCGGCGGTCGCAGCGAGCACGACCGGTGTGGTGACCGCGAGCACGCTCACCCCTCCCGGCAGGTCCCGTTCGACGACGAGCGCGGCGCCGTCGGCGGTCACCGCGGACACCCGGCCCAGCCCGAGCCAGCCCAGGTGGCCGGCCAGGGTGAGCGGCACCTGCCCCTCGGCCACGTCGATCGAGGAGTCGCCGGCCAGCACGACGTCCACGTCGCCGATCGCCGTGACGGCCGCTGCGAGGACGCCGGCAAGACGGGTGCTGTCGGCGCCGTCGAGCTCGTCGTCAGCCACGAGCACGAGCCGGTCGAGGCCGCGGGACAGCGCGGCCTTGCGGGCGAGCGACGTGTCGATCGACGCGGCACCGACGCTCAGGCCGATCACCTCGCCGGACGTGGCGTCAGCGAGCCTGCGGGCCAGCTCGAAGGCCACGGGGTCGTACTCGCTGACGGCGGACTTGGCGCGGGACAGGTCCACGATCCCGTCCGGCCTGACGTCCGCGTCCTGAGGGTTGGGCGCCCACTTGTAGGCGACGACGATCTTCATCACTGGCTCCTTCGGTCAGGGGGTGAGCACGTGGTGAGCACGAAGCTCAGCTGTGGTCCTTGACGATCTGACGGCCGGCGATGTGGACCATGATCTCGTCGGTCCCACCGCCGAAGCGGTGCCCGCGCAGGTCGCGCCACAGGCGTGACACCCGGGTCCCGACGGTCACGCCGACTCCGCCGAAGATCTGCATGGCCTCGTCGGCCACCTCGAACGCGGCCATCGCGCAGTACCGCTTGCACAGGGCGCCCTGGCTCTTGAGCGGGACGCCGTTGTCGAGCATCCACGCCGTCCGGTAGACGAAGTTGCGCATGTTCTCGAGCTTGATCGCCATGTCGGTGAGCTTGAGCTGGATGAGCTGGAACGAGCCGATCGGCTTGCCGAACTGGACGCGCTGGGCGGCGTAGGTGGCTGCGTCGTCGAACGCGCACTGGGCCAGGCCCAGGCACGTCGCAGCGATGACGAGGCGCTCGAACTCGAAGTTCCGCATGAGCTGCTTGAAGCCGTTGCCCTTGACGCCGACCAGGCAGCTCTCCGGCAGGGTGACGTCGTCGAGGAAGATCTCGCACGAGTCGGAGATGTGCCACAGGATCTTCTCGAGCCGGTTCGTGGTCACGCCCGGGGCGTCCATCGGGACCAGGTACATCGAGATCGCCTTGCGCGGGTCCTCGACGCCCGGGTCCTTGGCCATCAGCAGCAGGTACTTGGACTGCAGCGCGTTGGTGATCAGGGTCTTGGTGCCGTTGAAGGTCACCATCCCGTCGTGGTGCACCGCCGACGTCGTCATCGCCGAGTTGTCCGACCCCGCGCCCGGCTCGGTGAAGCCCAGGGCGAACGGCACCTCTCCGGCGGAAAGGAGGCCGAGGATCTCCTGCTTCTGGCTCTCGTCGCCGAACTCGAGGATGTCCATCGCCTGGAGCAGCTCGAGCCCGAAGCCGTTGTTCAGACCCTGACGGCACACGCGCTCGGCGAGCAGGACCAGGGTGACGGCGTCGCAGGGCGTGCCGCCGTACTCCTCCGGGAAGCCCAGGGATCCGAAGCCCGCCGCGTCGAGTGCCTTCCGGAACGACGTGGGCGGCTGGTGGCTCAGGTCGAGGTCGGCGATGTACGACTCGGGGCACTCGCGCTCGAGCAGCTCGTCCATGCTCTCGAGCAGGAGCTGCTGCTCGTCCGTCAGTCCGAAGTCCATGGTGATCGCCTCTCAGATCGGTGCGGTCGGTCCGCGTGCCGGCGTCCCCGCCGGGGTCTGCACCCATCGTCAGGGGCGAGGTCCCGGCCCTTCGCAGGACGATGGTCCTCTTTGCGGACGGAGTTGGTCCGAAATCTCAGGACGATGGTCCCCACTACGGACGCTTGCCGTCCGGAATGGTGGTGGACGGCCCGATCAGGGTGGGACGTCCGACGAAGGAGCACCACGTGGCACAGGTCATCACCGCGGCGCAGGCCGCCCGGCTGATCAAGGACGGGGACACCGTCGCGCTCAGCGGGTTCGGTCTCGCCTGCGTCAACGAGGAGACCATGGCCGCTGTCGAGCAGCGGTTCCTGGCCGAGGCCTCACCGCGCGACCTGACCGTGGTCCACGCGACCGCGGTGGGCAACCGCCGCGACAAGGGCATGAGCCACTGGGGTCATGCCGGCCTGCTCAAGCGGTGGATCGGCGGCATCGCGATCGCCTCCCCTGCGCTGGCCAAGCTGATCGAGGCGGACGGCTGCGAGGCCTACAACCTCCCGCAGGGCGTCATCAGCCAGCTGTACCGCGAGATCGCGGCCAAGCGTCCCGGCGTCATCACCAAGGTGGGTCTTGGCACGTTCGTCGACCCGCGGGTCGAAGGGGCGCGGATGTCCCCGTCGAGCGTCGAGGACATCGTCCAGGTGCTCGAGCTGGCCGGTGAGGAGTGGCTGTTCTACCCCTCGTTCCCGATCGACGTCGCGCTGATCCGCGGCACCGTCGCGGACGAGAAGGGCAACCTCACCCTGGACCACGAGGGCCTCAAGATGGAGGTCCTGCCGATCGCCCAGGCCGTGCGCAACAGCGGCGGGATCGTCATCGCTCAGGTCGAGTCGGTCGCGGCCGCCGGGACGCTGGACCCCAACCTCGTCAAGGTCCCCGGGATCCTCGTGGACTACCTCGTCGTGTCCCAGCCGGAGAACCACTTCCAGACCGAGAACACCTACTACAACCCCTCGTTCTCCGGCCAGCTCCGCATCCCGCTGTCCGACGTGGCGCCCATCCCGCTGAGCGAGCGCAAGGTCATCGCCCGCCGCTGCGCGATGGAGCTGCGGCCCGGCGCGGTGCTGAACCTCGGGGTCGGCATCCCCTGCGACGTCGGCACGATCGCCGCCGAAGAGGGCATCAGCGACTCGATCATGCTGACCACCGAGGCCGGCGCGATCGGCGGGGTCCCTGCGGGCCTGAAGGACTTCGGGCACTCGTACAACCCTGAGGCCCTCGTCGACATGCACGCGCAGTTCGACTTCTACGACGGTGGTGGCCTGGACCTCGCGGTCCTCGGCCTGGCGCAGTCCGACGCCCACGGCAACGTGAACGTCTCCAAGTTCGGCTCCCGGGTCGCGGGCTGCGGCGGCTTCATCAACATCTGCCAGTCGGCCAAGACGCTGCTGTTCGCCGGGACGTTCACGGCCGGTGGCCTCGAGGTCGCCGTCGAGGACGGCGGCGTCCGGATCGTCCAGGAGGGCCGCGCCCACAAGTTCCTCGCCGACGTCGAGCAGATCACGTTCTCCGGCCCCTACTCGGCCGAGCGCGACCAGAGGGTCCTCTACGTCACCGAGCGGGCCGTCTTCGAGCTGGTCGGCGGCGTGATGACCCTCATCGAGATCGCGCCAGGGATCGACCTGCAGCGCGACGTGCTGGACCAGATGGACTTCGTCCCCGTCATCTCCCCTGCCCTGACCCTCATGCCCGCGGGGATCTTCCGCGAGGTGTGGGGAGAGCTCGCCTCCGCGTCCGCCTACGAGCCGGCGGCGGCCGCCGCGGCTCTCTCCTGAAAGGCCCGACCATGACAAGCATCAACCGGTGGCGAGTGCTCACCGGATCCGTCCTGATCCTGCTCTGCACGGGTGCGATCTACGCCTTCTCGGTGTTCGCCGGGCCGCTGTCCGGGGCGCACGGCTGGTCCATGCCCGACGTCATGCTCGCCTTCACCATCAACGGCGCCATCGCGCCGATCCCGATGATCCTCGGCGGCTTCATCATCGACCGGGGCGGCGCGCGCTGGGCGATCCTCATCGGTGCGCTGCTCTTCGCCCTGGGCTTCATCCTCACCGGGACGGCGACCACGACCGGCCAGCTCTACCTGTACTACGGCCTCATCGCCGGGCTCGGGCAGGGCTTCGCCTACTCAGGCTGCCTGAACAACACGATCAAGCTCTTCCCCGACCGCCGGGGTCTTGCCGCCGGCATCATCACCGCCGGCATGGGCGCCGGCTCGGTCATCGCGGCCCCGGTTGCCCAGGCCATCATCAAGTCGGCCGGCCCTGGTGCGGCGTTCGTCCGGATGGGCGCCGTCTACGCGGTCGTCGTCGTCGTCGGCGCGCTCCTGATCCGCCCGGCACCCGTCGGGTACAAGCCCGAGGGCTGGAACCCGCCGGTCGGGAGCGCCCCGGTCGTCAACCGGACGTGGCGCGAGATGCTGTCCACCCCGGCGTTCTACCTGATCTTCGTCATGCTCGGCGCCGGCGCCTTCTCGGGCCTGCTGATCGCATCCCAGCTGTCACCGATCGCCCAGACCGCGGCCTTCGGCATCACCGCCGCGACCGCTGCCGTCCTGGTCTCGGTCTACTCCGTCTGCAACGCGCTCGGCCGGTTCACCTGGGGTGCGGTCTCCGACCGCCTCGGCTACACCACCGCGATCACCTGCATCTACGGCGTCGTGGCACTGTCCTTCCTGGTCATGCTCACGATGCACTCGACGGCCGGGTTCGTCGTCGGGATCGTGGGTCTCGGTCTGTGCTTCGGCGGTGTGATGGGCGTCTTCCCGGCGCTCACCATGAAGACCTACGGCCCCCGCTTCCAGGGGGTCAACTACGGCATCATGTTCTCGGCGTACTCGATCGCGGCCTACTTCGGCCCGAAGGTCGGCTCGAGCCTCGGCCACGTCAACCGGGAGGTCCCCGGCAGCGGCGACTACACCCAGCCGTTCGTGATCGCCATCGTCGTCGCACTGGCCGGCCTCGCACTGACGCTGGTCCTCGCCCGGGTCTTCGCCGCCAAGGCGACGCCCACCGCCGCCCCGCAGCGCGTCGGCGCAGCGGTCTGAACGACCGGGGTGCGCAGCAGTTCCCAGGCTGCTGCGCACCCCGGTACCCCAGTACTGCGCCCCGAGCGAGAGGAGGACGAGTGGCCCCCGACCTGAGCGTTGGCCGTGCCGTCGCCGACCTCGCCCGCCGAGCGCCCGACACACGCTCACTCGTCGCCGACGACGGTCGCGTACTCACCGCAGCGGAGCTGGACCGGCGGGCCGACGCACTCGCCGCCGACCTGCACGCCGGCGGTGTGCGGCCCGGCGACCGGGTCGCCTGGGCGGGCCGCAACGACCCCGGGCTGATCCTCACCCTCCTGGCCGCGAACCGCCTCGGCGCCGTCTTCGTGCCCCTGAACTTCCGGCTCACCACCGTCGAGGCGCAGCGCACCCTCGACCACGCAGGTCCGCACACGGTCGTCGTCGAGACCGCGGTCGCGCCCGTCTACGAACCACTCCGCGCGGCCCCCTCCGGCGCCGTGACCCGCTGGATGACGTCCGAGCAGGCGACCGACGCCTCCGAGGGCGCCTCGCGCCCCCCGCGGCGGACAGCATCGCCCGACGAGCTCGCCGTCATCGTGCACACCTCCGGGACGTCGGGTCAGCCCAAGGGCGTCATGCTGACCCACGCCAACCTCTGGTGGAGCGCCCGCTCGATGAGCCGCGTGCTGGGCACGCAGGCCGACGACGTGGTCCTTGTGGCGGCACCCCTGTTCCACATCGCGGGCCTCAACTGCTTCACGCTGGACGCGCTGAGCCGGGGTTGCACGGTGCTCCTCCGTCGGTCGTTCGACGCCCCCCGCACCCTGTACGACCTCACCCACGGCGTGACCACCGTCTTCGGGGTCCCCGCGATGTACGCCGCTCTGACGCGTCTGCCGGAGTTCGCCCACGCCGACCTGTCCGGGGTGCGCAAGGCCGTCGTCGGCGGCGGGCCCGCCCAGGCCGACCTCGTGGGCCGGCTCGCCCGCAGCGGGATGACGGTGCACCCGTCATGGGGCATGACGGAGCTCGCCGGTGGCGGGACGGTGCTGTCCGGTGACGAGGCGCCGGCCAAACCGTGCTCCGTCGGCAGGCCACTGCCCTACCTCGAGGTCACCCTCCGCGCCGACGACTCCGCCGTGATCACCGAGCCGGGCGCCCCGGGCGAGGTCTGGGTCCGCGGTCCGCAGGTGACCCGTGGCTACTGGCAGGACCCCGAGGCGACAGAGGCCGCCCTGACGGCCGAGGGCTGGCTGCGCACCAAGGACCTCGCCTCCTGGGACGTCGACGGGTGCCTGACGCTGGCCGGGCGCACGTGCGAGGTCATCAACACCGGTGGCGAGAAGGTCGTGCCCGGCGAGGTCGAGGTCGCCCTGCGCACCCTCCCGGTCGACGAGCTGGTCGTGGTCGGTGCGCCTGACCCGCTATGGGGCGAGACCGTCGTGGTTGTCGTCGCGTGCGCGCCCGACCGGGTCCCCAGCCTGGAGGACGTGCGGGCCTCCGCCGGCGGGACCCTGGCCCACTACAAGATGCCGACACGGGTGGTCGCCGTCGCCGAGCTGCCCCGCACCGCGAGCGGCAAGGTCGACCGGTGCGCTGTGCGCGCCCTCGCCGCTCGCGCCGAGATCTGACCAGCGTCCCCCGCGTCACGGAGCCGTCAGGCCGCCGTCTCAGGTGATCGAGACGCCCACGCCGAGGGCGAGCCGATCGCCGTCCCATGCGACCGGGATCGGCTCGCTCAGGGCACCGATGAACCGCCCGTCCTCGCCGACGTTGTGGAAGGCCATCAGGTTCCACTGCCCCGTGCGGTCCTGGACCAGTCGTCCGGCGTAGAGCTCCGGACCGCTCAACCGGGTCGCCCGGCTGAGGTCGAACGGTCCCGTCGGCGAGTCGACCGGGACCGTCCAGATACCCCCGCCAGGGTCAGCGAGGCGCCGCTCGTCGGACAGCTCGGCCTGCAGACAGCTGAACATCAGCGCCCAACGACCCTCGATCTCGGCCAGCTGGATCACCTCGAGCTGGCCGAAGCCGGCGTCGGGAGTGCTCAGCGGAGGCTGGACGGTCCAGGTGGCGAGGTCCGGGGA
>DASXVR010000152.1:0-5491 GCA_036504175.1 Actinotalea sp.
GACGCGACGTCGGCGAGCTTGTCGGCGTTGCGGCCGGCGGCGACGATCGACTGCGGCGGGGTGCCCGCCGCCAGCAGCTGCTCGACGACGAGGCGGCCGAGGTGGCCGGTGGCTCCGGTGACGACGACGGACATGGGGTCCTCCTTGAGTGACGAATGCGGATGGTGGCGTGCGCCCGGTGCGGGCCGCGCACCTGCACAACCGGAGGCCGTCTCCGAACGTTCCCTTCGTGGGGTACCCACTTTCAGGTAAGGTACGCACATGACAGTGAGTACCCAGGTCACGCTGCCGATCGACCTCATGCCGGACGGCGTCCTCGCCTCGGCGTGCCCCAGCCGCGTGGTCCTCGACCACGTCACGAGCAAGTGGGGCGTGCTCGTCCTCGTCGCCCTCTCACGCAGCACGCTCCGCTGGGGCGAGCTGCGACGGGCGGTGGAGGGGATCAGCGAGAAGATGCTCGCCCAGACCCTGCGCACGCTCGAGGCGGACGGCATCGTGCACCGCGAGGCGGCCCCCACCATCCCGCCGCGGGTCGACTACTCGCTCACGGAGCGCGGCCGGGAGCTCAACGAGCGCCTGCTGCCGCTGATGGAGTGGATCCTGGTCAACGCCGACGCGATCGTCGGGGACGCCACCGACTGACCCCGTCGCGCAGGGCATCGGCAGAGCGGTCCCGCTATCGCCGGATGTCCAGGCCCTTCGGTCCCCACGTCAGGTCGAAGGGCACGGTCCGGTCGTAGTTCGTCAGGCGCAGGTGGGGACGACCGTCGCCGTCCCGCTGGATCTCGACGTCCATGGTGGGTGGCAGCTCGATGCCCCGCGCGGCTGCGAACGCCCGCGGGTCCTGCGCCGCCTCCTTGACCAGGTCCGGGTTCTTCAGCAGCTCGCCCAGCGCCTCGCGTACGCGCGGGTCCCTGCCGAGCCTCACGAGCGCCAGGTGCCGCTCGATCTGGACCTCGATGTCGCGACGCTGGTCCGCGAGGACCGCCACACCGTGACCGGGCTTCGGGTTCGGGTCCGCCCACTTCCCCGCCTCGCGGTCGGCGGCGGTCTTCTCGAGCGTCTTGAGGGTCTGCTGCAGCTCCTCGACATCGGCCAGGTGGGCCTTGAGCGGACGCTCGAGGGTGGCCAGCTGGGACTTGGAGAGCGTCATGGATCCTCCCGGTCTCGTCGTGCAGCGGAGCGCCCTGTCGTCACAGGATCGTGTTGGAGTTCCCCTGGGCCATGGTCTGGACGTCGACGCGGGTGACGTTTCCCGCGGCGTCGATCGTCAGGTCGACCACGTGCCACAGCAGATCGGTCTGCGCGCCGCTCGCGGTGGCTACGTCGTAGTGGGCGATCGGTGACAGCACGCCCTGGGCGTCCGCAGCCGACACGGACACCGTGGCCACCGAACCCGCGAACGACGTCCCCGAGTAGTTGTGCACCCAGTAGTGGTAGTCACCGGCGACGAACGAGCCCGCCTGCTGGCTGATGGTGACGGTCTCCGGTCCGAAGGAGGACGTGTCGTCGACGTCGAGCAGCACGTAGGGCACGGGCGCACGGTTGACGAAGAAGCAGTGGAAGCGGCCGCCCGCCCCGTCCGGCCCCGCGAGGTGGGAGTCGAGGTCCGACGGCTGCATGCTCCAGTCGAGCCGGATCTGGATCTGCGCGACCACCACCTTGTGCAGCGGGATGACGACAGGCGCCGACGTTCCCGTGCTCGGGGCCGTGCCCGTCGCGAAGTTCTCCGTGTAGCCGGGCGCCGAGGCGAAGATCGTCTTGGGACCGGCAGGCTTGAGGCACGTGAAGGTGTAGCTGCCGGTCGCGTCAGTGGTCGTCGTCCGGCCACCGGACTCCGTCACCGTGGCGCCGGCGATCCCCTGACCGGTGTCGGCGTCGACCACCCGCCCGGTGAGGTCCCCGCAGGTGGTCACCAGGACGATGACGACGTTGACCCACCCGTCCTGGCCGATCGTCCTGGTGTGCTGCAGCTGCGTGGGGTCTGCGGTCGTCCACACCTGGACGAACCCGCGGGGCACACAGGTGAAGGTGAAGCTTCCGTCCGCCGCCGTCGTCGCGTGGTACGAGGCCCCGTTGACGTCGACGAGGAGGTTGCCGGCCTGGTCCCGCAGGTAGACCGAGAGACCCGGTTGCCCGCTGCCTCCCGAGTCGATGATCTTGCCCTTGACCAGCGTGCACTCGAGCTTGACGACGATGTCCGTGGCCCCGCTCGCCGGGACGTTGCCCGTCGCCGAGCCGTCCTGGTACCTGTCCGCCGACGCCTGCACCGTCACGGTCCCGGAGGGGACGCAGGTGTTGCCGTCCGGCTCGGCGAGCGGTGCGCGCCCGGACGCCTGGCTCACACCTGCGTACGTGTGGCCCTGCACGACCACGGAGGCCGACGCTCCGGCGATCGCGCCGTTGCCGGCCGCGGCGCGCTGGACGACCGCCGTCACGGCGGCGCACGAGCGGCACAGTCCGTCGGCAGGGCGCCAGCCGACGCCCGCGCGCACCTCGTTGAGCTCCACCACGAAGTGGGTGTCCGCCTGCGCGACGCTCATGCCGTCGCCGTGCACCTCGGCCCCGCTGGCCCCCGTCGTCGCGCGGAAGAAGAACGTGTTGCCGCGGTTCGAGCTGATCTGCAGCGCGACGGTGTCACCGGTCGCGATCGCTGTGCCCGCCGCAGAGGGCGTCGACCCGTCGAGCCGCACCAGCGTGAAGATGCTCTCCGCGTCGTCATGACCGGAGTACGCGGGGTAGCCCGCAGAGAACGGTGGCGAGTCGAGAACCCGCGCCCCCGCTCCGCCGACCTCGTAGGTGACGAGCCGGTCGCCCTTGTGGCCGTGCGGCAGCGAGATGACGTTGTGGTCGACGCGCAGCAGCGACGCCGGCAACGTCCAGCTCGACGTGCAGACCGCCAGGGACACGGGCCCGTTGCTGGTGAGCGGTGCCGCCCCGGGTGCGACCAGCAGGAACGTCTCCGACGATCCGGGCGTCGCGACGGCCTGGGCCACGACGAGCCCCTGCCCGACATTGGTGGACCGCACGTAGCGGCCGTCGGGTGTCCGCAGACGCAGCGCGTTGATCATCACCGGCGACGGCACGCAGTCCGTTCCGACGCACAGGCACCAGGGCGAGCATTCCGGGAAGCAGACCATGACGATCACCTTTGATCGGCGGGCAGGGGACCACAGTGGCCCCGTTCATGGTCGGTTGTCGAGACCCTCTGGGACCAACGGCTCTTGCGTGCGATCGGACGCTCGTCGCGCCCGGAAGGGTCACCCGCGGGTCCCGTCGCGTGGCTAGGCTCGACGGTGGTTCGCGCGGCTGACCTGGCCCGCGACGGGGGGTGGGAGACCTTGGTGGCTGAGCCGCTGGTGCACATCGCAGGGTTCCGGATGGACTTCGGGAGCCAGACGGTGATCCGCGACCTCTCGTTCGACGTCCGCGCCGGTGAGACGTTCGGCTTCCTCGGGAGCAACGGCTCGGGCAAGACGACCACCCTCCGCGCGCTGCTCGGCATCTACCAGCCGACAGCCGGCGTCCTGCACATCGGGGGGAAGGTCTTCGAGCCGCGGGACGGCGCCCGGCTGGGGTACCTGCCCGAGGAGCGCGGCCTCTACAAGAAGGAACCCGTCCTCGAGGTGATGGTGTACTTCGGCCGCCTCAAGGGCTTGAGCCGGGACGCCGCCGAGACCTGGTCGCGGGCATACCTGGACAGGGTCGCCCTGAGCGACAAGGCCGCCGTCCGCCTGGACAAGCTCTCCGGCGGGCAGCAGCAGAAGATCCAGCTCGGCGTGACCATCATGAACGACCCCGAGCTGCTGATCCTCGACGAGCCGACCCAGGGCTTCGACCCGGTCAACAGGCGGCTGCTCATGGACATCATCGAGGAGCAGAAGCGCGCGGGCGCCACCGTGATCATGGTGACCCACCAGATGGACGAGGTCGAGCGGCTCTGCGACCGCGTCGTCCTGCTCAAGGACGGGACCGCCGAGGCGTACGGCACGGTCCCGCAGGTGCAGGAGCAGTACGGCAAGACGCTCGTCCGCGTGTCCTTCGCCGGCACCCTGCCCACGTCGGACCACTTCGACGTCGTCTCCACGGGTGGCACCTCCGCGGACGGCCCGTCCGCGGACCTGGCGCCGCGCGCCGGTGCCGACCCCGCCGCGATCCTGCGCGAGCTCGTGGCGAGCGGCGTCGCGGTCCGCAGCTTCACGCTGGTGCGCACGTCCCTGGAGGAGATCTTCCTGCGGGTCTACGGCAGCGAGTACGAACGCGTGGGGGTCTGAGACGTGGCGCAGCACAACCTGGGCACGGTCGTCGGCTTCGAGTTCTTCCGGGTCGTGACGAAGAGGCGCTTCTGGGTCGCCGCCCTGGCGATCCCGCTCGCCGTCGCGGCGGTGTTCACGCTGGTGATCGTGAGCAACTCGACCACGGACCAGACCGCGCAGGCGCAGAAGAACGCGCAGTTCGCCTTCACCTACACCGACGAGTCGGGCCTGGTCACCCAGGCCGTCGCGGCGGCGTACGGAGGGACGAGGGCGACCGACGGGGGCCGGGCCGTCGCGGACGTGAAGAACGGCACCGTCGACGCGTACTTTGCCTACCCGGCGGACCCCGCGAAGCAGGCCGTGCGCGTGTACGGCGCCGACAAGGGGATCTTCGAGAACGGCAAGTACGACGCCGTCGCCCGCCAGATGCTCGTTACCGCGGCGCAGCAGCAGATCGACTCACCGGCGCTCACCGCCATCGCTCGGGGTGACGTGACGATCACGTCGGAGGCCTACAAGAACGGGCAGGTGTCGGGCGGCATCAACACCGTCATCCCGCCGCTGCTGTTCCTGCTGGTCTTCTACGTGAGCATCATCATGCTGGGCAACCAGATGCTGAACAGCACGCTGGAGGAGAAGGAGAACCGGGTCACCGAGATGATCCTGACGACCATGAACCCGACGACCCTGATCGTCGGGAAGGTCATCTCGCTGTTCCTGGTCGGCCTCGTCCAGATGCTCACGTTCGCGCTGCCCGTGGTCATCGGCTACGTCTTCTTCCGGTCCAAGCTCAACCTGCCCGACGTCGACCTGTCCCACCTGGTCCTCGAGCCGCAGCCGATGATCGTCGGGTTCCTGCTGCTCGTCGGCGGGTTCGTCCTGTTCACCGGGACGCTGGTCGCCATCGGCGCGATGGTCCCGACGGTCAAGGAGGCCGGCACCTTCTTCGCCCCTCTGATGATCATGATCTTCGTGCCGTTCTACGTGGTCAGCCTGGTCGTCAGCGACCCGAAGGCGATGATCGTCCAGGTCTTCACGTACTTCCCGTACACGGCGGCCGTCACCGGGCTGCTCCGCAACGGGTTCGGGTCCCTGACGCTGGCGGAGTCCGCCATCGTCATCGTCGAGCTGTTCGGGCTCGGCTTCGTCGCGCTGCGGGTCGCGGTGTACCTGTTCCGCTACGGCTCGATCGAGTACTCGAAGAAGCTGTCGTTGCGCAGCGTCCTGGGGCGCCG
>DASXVR010000153.1:0-5417 GCA_036504175.1 Actinotalea sp.
CCCTGGCGCAGCGGGCAGTCCTGGCAGAGGGACTTGGCCCGCTCGACCTCGGCAGCCGACTCGGCGAACCACAGCTCGGGGTCGTACTCCCGGCAGGGGATCATCGAGGCGACGAGCTGGTCGAAGGTGTCGGCCTCCGGCGTCGTCGCCGTGGTGGATGCGGCTGCGGGCCAGGGCCCTGAGCCGCCCTGGTTCAGTGTGTCGAGCAGCGTGGTGAGCCGCACGAGGTCCTCCTGACATCCGGACTGATCAGCTGGTGGTGCAGGTGCCGGGAGCGGCTGCCTTCGCTGATCGCCCGAACGGGCGGAGCAATGCGAAGGCCGCGGGTCCCGAGAGGACTCCGCGGCCTGGTGAGCGCCGGTCGTCAGACCGGAGTCGCCTCCATTGCGGAGTCATGCGGACGGGCATCGACCCGTGCCCGGCGGAGAGTGGGGTTACCGACGCCTGCGGACAGACCTCTCCCCTGGATCGGGAGCTCGGCGGGCACAGCGAAGTGCGTCAGGTAGCCCGCCGCGGTCACGGCGAACGATGCGCGTGTCATGAGTGTCATGGTCTTCATCAGTGCTCCCACCTCCTCCCGGCTCAGGTCCCGGCCTCTTCGGCCAGGCCTCCCTACAACGACTCGGAAACACTAGAACCGCGGCGCCGCGGCGCACAACCGATTATTCGAACGAGTTCTGGCGGCCGAGCCGCGGGGCTGGCAGGTGCACCTGCGCGCCCTCGCGAAGAACCGTTCCGACCACGTCGAGGAGCGCGGCGCCGTAGGCCGCGATGGTGCGTGGTCCGATGCCCGGGATCCCCCCGAGGCCGGCTCCGGACGTGGGGCGCAGACGAGCGACGTCGGCGAGCACCGCGTCCGGCACGACGGCACTGGCACGCCTGCCGGCGTCCTCTGCCACGCCACGGCGCCAGGCGATCAGCGCCTCCAGGACCTCGCGGGTGACCTCGGGCGACCCGTCCGGCTCCGCGGCGCGTCCAGGGCGGCTCCCGGGGGTGGCCGGCCGACCGGTGCTGCGGCCGCTGCGCGGGCCGGTGTCCGGGTCCGGCCAGATCCCGTCCAGGAACCGGGTGCGCGTGCGGGAAGCGCGCGTGCCGGGGGCCCGTGCTCGGCTGCAGCTCAGCTCGAGCACCTCGCGGGCCCGCGTGATGCCCACGTAGAGCAGCCGCCGCTCCTCGGCCATCGCCTCGGGCGTCTCGGCGAGGGAGATCGGCATCAGACCCTCGCTGAGGCCGACGAGGAACACGGCGTCCCACTCCAGGCCCTTCGCGGCGTGCAGCGAGGCCAGCGTGACGCCGTCGACGGCAGGGGCGTGCTGGGCCGAGGCGCGCTCATCGAGCTCGGCGACCAGGTCCACGAGCGTCGGCACCGACCCGCTCGCTCCGGCCGGGCCGTCGTCGACGGGCGCACCCGCGACCGGGGGCCGCACGGCCATCTCGTCGGCCAGGGTCACGAGCGCCTGCAAGGAGTCCCACCGCTCGCGGACCGCCCCTCGGGCCGCGGGAGGCTCGTCGGTCCAGCCGGTCGAGGACAGCACGTCACGGACCGCCTCGGAGATGGGGACCTGCGCCATGGAGCGGGCAGCACCTCGCAGCAGGACGAGCGCGTCGCGCACCTCCTTGCGGGAGAAGAAGCGCTCCCCACCACGGACGAGGTAGCCGATCCCTGCCTCCGAGAGCGCCTGCTCGAAGGCCTCCGACTGGGCGTTGGTGCGGTAGAGCACGGCGATCTCACGGGCGGGGGTGCCGGACTGGACCAGTCCCCGGATGCGGGCCACCACCCCGGCGGCCTCAGCCTCGTCGTCGTCGTGGACGGTGAAGCCGACGGGTGGTCCTGACGGCCGCTGGGCGATGAGCTCGAGCGCGCCCGACTCACGTCGCTGGAGCGGCCCGCGCGTCAGGAGCCGGTTCGCGACATCCACCACCTGCGGCGTCGAGCGGTAGTCGCGCACGAGCCGGACGACCGTGGAGCCGGGATGGCGCTGGGTGAAGCTGAGCAGGTGGTACGGGGTGGCGCCGGCGAAGGAGTAGATGGTCTGGCTCGGGTCCCCGACCACGCAGATCTCGTGCCGGCCGCCGAGCCACTGGTCGAGCAGGAACTGCTGCAGCGGGGAGGCGTCCTGGAACTCGTCGACCACGAAGTGGCGGTACTGGCGCCGCACCTGGTCGGCGACGTCGCCGCGGCTCTCGATCATGGCGCCGAGGATCATCAGGACGTCCTCGAAGTCGATCACCGACCGCGAGTCCTTCGCCTCGTCGTAGGCGGTGATGAGGCGAGCCACCGCCGCGCGGTCGAAGCCGGCGGGCGGTGGCCGGTCGGTCGCGGCGGCCGCGCGGACGTAGTCGTCCGCCGGGACCATGCTGACCTTGGCCCACTCGATCTCCGAGGCGAGGTCCCGCACGCTCAGCCGGTCGACGCGCAGACCGAGCCGCGACGCGGCCTCGGCGACCACAGGCGCCTTGTGGTCGAGGATGCGCGGGGGCGCTCCGCCGACCACCTTCGGCCAGAAGTAGGACAGCTGACGCAGCGCGGCCGCGTGGAAGGTCCTGGCCTGCACCCCGACGACGCCCAGCTCGCGCAGACGAGTGCGCATCTCTCCGGCGGCCCTCGCCGTGAAGGTCACGGCGAGCACGGTTCCCGGCGCGTAGGTGTTGGTGCGGACGCCGTAGGCGATGCGGTGGGTGATCGCCCGCGTCTTGCCCGTCCCCGCACCAGCGAGCACGCAGACGGGGCCGTTGAGCGCGCGCGCGACCTCCCGCTGATCGGGGTCGAGGGCGGCAAGGAGGTCGTCGGCGGGCATCAGGAGGAGTGTCGCAGGCACGACCGACACTGCGGGGCGGCGGTTCCCCGGACGGTGGACGGAGCAGCCTCCTTCGTCCACCGGTGGGGGGCAAGGTTCGTCACCGGTAGGGGGCGATCACGGCTCGCGCAGGGACCGTGCTGTCGGCTCAGCGGCGCGCGCCCGCGCCGGGCTCGGGAAGAGGAAGGGTCGGCGAATCGTTACGATCGTCACCACCACCAACGTGAGGACCCGATGAGCGTCGCTGCGATCGCCAACCCGCCGGCCGGAACCGTCACCATGCTCTCCACGACCTGGTGCGGCTACTGCCGGCGCCTCAAGTCGCAGATGGATCGGGCCGGTGTCGCCTACACCGAGGTGAACATCGAGGAGCACCCCGACGCCGCGGCGTTCGTGGAGCAGGTCAACGGGGGCAACCAGACCGTCCCGACGGTGGTGTTCCCCGACGGCAGCGCAGCGACGAACCCGTCCCTCGCACACGTGCAGGAGCGGCTCGGCAGCTGAACAGGCTCGGCAGCTGAACAGGCTCGCCGGCCGACAGGCTCGCCGGCCGACAGGCTCGGCAGCTGCAGGATCCAGCGGGCCGGGACGGACTCCGGGCGGTCAGGTCCAGCTGCCGCCGGTGCTGCCTCCGTACCAGTCCTCGATCAGCGCGAGGGCCACGGACGTGCGCATCGGCAGCAGCACCTCGCCGGACGCCACCGCCGTCGCGAGCTCGTCGCGGGTGAACCAGCGCGCCTCGGTCAGCTCGACACCGTCGACCACCAGGTCGGTGGTCAGGGCGCGCGCCACGAAGGCCAGCATCAGCGACGCAGGGAAGGGCCACGGCTGGCTGCCCTGATAGGTCACGTCCCCGATCGTGATCCCGGCCTCCTCGGCGACCTCACGCCGCACGGCGCCCTCGAGGGACTCACCGGTCTCCACGAAGCCGGCGAGGGTGGAGAAGCGCCGGTCCGGCCAGTGCGCCGCGTGACCGAGGAGCAGCCTGTCGTCGTCGTCGACCACGGCCATGATCACCGCTGGGTCGGTGCGGGGGTAGTGGTCGCTGGCGTCGACGGTGCAGCGACGCAGCCAGCCGCCGTCCGCGGGGGCGGTCGGCGCGCCGCACAGGGGGCAGCGTCGGTGGCGGGCGTGCCACGCGGCCAGCCCTGCCGCGGGTGCCGCGAGCCCGGCGTCCCGGTCGTCGAGCGCGTGGCCGACGTCGCGGAGCGTGACCCAGACGATGTCGTCGTCGGCCCAGAGGGGCGCGTCGGGGGCGAGGTCGGAGGTGTCGGCGGACGGCTCGGGGAGCACGAGGGCGAGGTAGGCCGCGCCGGGGGGCGGGCCGTCCGCGGCGTCGGAGCCGGCTATGTCGCGGAGGCCGTCGGCGTCGGCTACGTCGCGCACATCGTCCGCGTCAGCTACGTCGCGGACATCGTCGGCGTCGTGCTGGCCGAGGAACAGCAGCAGGGCGTCGTGAGCTCCGCCGACCTCGGGCGGGGCGACCGCTGAGAGCTCGGCCGGGGAGTGCAGCGCGAGCCTGACGGCCCCGTCGGCGCCGGTGCGGGTCGCGAGGGCGGCACCCCTGACGACGAGGACCTGGGTGCGGGGATCCGCCCAGGTCGTGGGCAGCAGGTCGGGCTCGGTGCGGCGCTGGGCGGCCCTGTCGACGGTGGCACGCGCAAGGGGAAGCCGGGTCCAGTCCACGGGGTCACCGTACGTGCGCGGGCGCCCGCCGGCTCGCGAGGACCACCGGCGGAATCCGGACACGCGCGCGCAAGGGCCTCCTGAGGCGGCACGGTGCGCCTACCGTTGGCAGGTGCCCCGCTCCCCGCTCACGCTCGCCGCCCTCGCGACGGTCGCCATCCCGGGACTGGACGCCTTCGACGTCCGGCGGTCGTCCCACCCGGGTCTCGGTGTCGACGCCGCCGTCGTCATCGACGCCGAGGGGCAGCGCTGGGTGGTGCGTGCGCCGCAGAACCCCGCCGCCGGTGCAGCGCTCGAGGCAGAGGTGGCGTTGCTGAGCTCGCTCGCCGGCCACGTCGACGCGGGCAGGATCCCCTTCGACGTGCCGCGGCCCGAGGGCTTCGCCCACCTGCCGGAGGGTGGCCGGGCGGTGGTGCATCGTCAGCTCCCCGGGCGACCCCTCCAGCTCGAGCGGCTCGGCCCCGGACCGGGTCTCGCGGCCGCCGTCGGACGTGCGATCGCCGCGCTGCACGAGCTGCCTCACTCGACGATCGAGGACGCCGGGCTGCCGGTGTACGAGGCCGAGACCTACCGGCGGCGTCGGCAGGCCGAGGTCGACGAGGCTGCGCGTACCGGCCAGGTCCCGGCGACGCTGCTCAGGCGCTGGGAACGAGCCCTCGAGGACGTCGCCGTCTGGCGCTTCCAGCCGACGGTGGTGCACGGGGATATGTCGGCCGAGCACGTGCTGTGCGCGGGAGATGCTCCCGTGGCGGTGCTCGGATGGGCCGACGCGAAGGTGGCCGACCCGGCCGACGACCTCGCCTGGCTCCTCGTCGCGGCCCCGCAGGAGGCCGTCGACCCGATCCTCGAGGCCTACACGCTGCGCCGGACCGAGGGCGCCGACCGCCACCTCGCTGCACGGGCCATGCTCGCCGGCGAGCTCGCCCTCGCCCG
>DASXVR010000154.1:0-5374 GCA_036504175.1 Actinotalea sp.
GACGGGCCGTCGGAGACGACGATCGTCTGCAGCCCTGCGTCGGGCTCGCTGTGCAGCGACCAGGTGTCGGCGCCGGTCAGCAGGCGCACCTTCTGGGCGGTGGTCAGCCGGGCGAGCCGCGCCTCGACCTCGGCCTCGGTCTGGGTCTCGACGAGCGGGGCTGGTTCGTGGGTCATCGAGGATCCGTTCGTGAGTCGCGCGTCCCTGGGCGTCACTGCGCAGGGGGTCAATCCCTACCGCTCGGTCAGTGTGTCACGTCGCGCGCGGCGAGCGTCAGAGGTCCACCGACACGAGCCGGTTCAGGTGGTCGCGGACCACGGCGACCATGTCGACGGAGGACCTGTCGAGCAGCCACTGCACCTGCAGGCCGTCCATCAGCGCCGCCAGGGCCACGGCAGCCGTCGCGGGGTCGACGTCCGCGTGCAGCACCCCGTCCACCGCGGCGCGCTCGAACGCCTGGCGGAAGAGCCGCCGCGTCTCGACGTAGCGCGCGACGCACCAGGCGTGCGCGGGGTGGCCGGGGTCCGTCGCCTCCGCCGACAAGGTGGCGTGCAGCTCGACCAGCGCGGGGGCGTCGACGTTGTGCTGCACCAGGCCGATGAGGCTGCGCAGCTGGTCGACCGCAGGACCGGTCAGCGGGTAGCGCTCGGTGTCCTGCTCGTCACGACGTGCGAGGACGGCCGAGAGGAGCGCAGCCTTCGTCGGGAAGTGGTGCAGCAGACCGGGATGGGTGATGCCGGACCGGGCCGCGATCTCCCGCAGGGAGGCGGCCCGGTAGCCCACCTCGCCGAACAGCTCCATCGCCGCGTCGACGACCAGACCACGCGTCGCACGTCCACGCGCGTAGCCGCCGGCGCGAGGGGCGTCGACGGCGTCGGCGGTCACGGGCTGCACCATGGCACCCATCCTGGCCCGGTCGCCTACTCCTCCGGCGCTTCGCCCTGACCAGCTGCGCTCACGGCCACCGGGCGCGGTGGGGCGACGGCCGACAGCTGCAGCCCCTCCTCGCCGCGGTCGACGAGCACCGTGCCGCCGTCCTCGACCTCGCCGCCCAGCAGCATGCGCGCCAGCCGGTCGCCGATCTCGCGCTGCACCAGGCGTCGCAGCGGACGCGCCCCGTAGGCCGGGTCGAAGCCCTCGATCGCGAGCCACTCGCGGGCGGCGGGGGTGACGTCGAGCCGTAGCCGCCGGTCCACCAGCCGCAGGGCCAGCCGGTCGATCTGCAGGTCGACGATCGCCCCGAGCTCGTCCAGGTTCAGCGCGTCGAAGAGCACCACGTCGTCGAGCCGGTTGAGGAACTCCGGCTTGAACGCGGCCCGCACGGACGCCATCACGGCCTCGCGCTTGCTCGCGTCGTCCAGCAGCGGGTCCACCAGGTACTGCGAGCCGAGGTTCGAGGTCAGCACGAGGATCACGTTGCGGAAGTCGACGGTGCGGCCCTGGCCGTCGGTCAGCCGGCCGTCATCGAGCACCTGCAGCAGGACGTCGAACACCTCCGGGTGGGCCTTCTCGACCTCGTCGAGCAGCACGACGGAGTATGGGCGCCGGCGCACGGCCTCGGTGAGCTGGCCACCCTCCTCGTACCCGACGTAGCCGGGAGGCGCCCCGACCAGGCGCGCGACCGTGTGCTTCTCGGAGTACTCGGACATGTCGATGCGGACCATCGCCCGCTCGTCGTCGAAGAGGAAGTCGGCGAGCGCCTTGGCGAGCTCGGTCTTGCCCACACCGGTCGGTCCGAGGAAGAGGAACGAGCCGGTCGGCCGGTCGGGGTCGGCGATACCTGCGCGCGAGCGCCGCACGGCGTCCGAGACGGCGGCGACGGCCTTCTTCTGCCCGATCAGGCGCGCGCCGATCACCTCCTCCATCCGGAGCAGCTTGGCCGTCTCCCCCTCGAGCAGGCGCCCGGTGGGGATGCCGGTCCAGGCCGAGACGACCTCGGCGATCTCGTCGGTGCCGACCTTCTCGGCGATCATCGGCGCCTCGGCCCGGGTCGCCTCGGAGGCGTCCCGACCGGAGCGCTCGGCGGCCTCGGCCTGGGCGATCTGCTTCTCGACGTCGGGGATCTCGCCGTAGAGCAGGCGCGACGCGGTCGCCAGGTCACCCTCGCGTTGGGACCGCTCGGAGGCGATCTTCAGCTCGTCCAGGCGCACGCGCAGGTCACCGAGCCGGTTCTGCCCGGCCTTCTCCCGCTCCCACCGCGCGGTCAGGGCGGCGAGCTCCTCGCGACGGTCGGCCAGCTCGGCGCGCAGGCGGTCGAGCCGTTCCCGCGACGCGGGGTCCTCGGCCTCGGACAGGTAGGACTCCTCCATCGTCAGCCGGTCCACCGACCGCCGGAGGGCGTCGACCTCCACGGGCGAGGAGTCGAGCTCCATGCGCAGCCTCGACGCCGCCTCGTCGACGAGGTCGATGGCCTTGTCCGGCAGCTGACGTGCGGGGATGTACCTGTCGGCGAGGGTCGCCGCCGCGACGAGAGCGCCGTCGGAGATCCCCACCTTGTGGTGGGCCTCGTAGCGCTCCTTGAGCCCGCGCAGGATCGCCACGGTGTCCTCGACGCTCGGCTCGCCGACGAACACCTGCTGGAACCGGCGCTCGAGGGCGGGATCCTTCTCGATCCGCTCGCGGTACTCGTCGAGCGTGGTCGCGCCGATCATCCGGAGCTCACCGCGCGCGAGCATCGGCTTGAGCATGTTGCCCGCGTCCATGGACCCCTCGGCAGCGCCGGCACCCACGACCGTGTGGAGCTCGTCGATGAAGGTCACGACCTGCCCGTCCGAGCCCTTGATCTCCTCCAGGACGGCCTTGAGCCGCTCCTCGAACTCCCCGCGGTACTTCGCCCCGGCCACCATCGACGCGAGGTCGAGCGAGATCAGCCGCTTGCCGCGCAGCGACTCGGGCACGTCTCCGGCGACGATGCGCTGGGCGAGACCCTCGACCACCGCCGTCTTGCCCACGCCCGGCTCACCGATGAGCACGGGGTTGTTCTTGGTCCGGCGCGCGAGCACCTGGATGACGCGGCGGATCTCGCTGTCGCGGCCGATGACCGGGTCCAGCCGCCCCTCGCGGGCGGTGGCCGTCAGGTCGACGCCGTACTTCTCGAGGGCCTTGTACGTGCCCTCCGGGTCGGGCGTCGTCACGTGGGCACCACCCCGGACCTGGGGCAGCGCGGCCGCGAGCGCGTCCCGGCTCGCACCGGCCGACTGCAGGGCCTGCGCCGCCGCGGAGCTTCCCGCGGCGATCCCGAGGAGCAGGTGCTCGGCGGACACGTACTCGTCGCCCAGGGCTGACGCCTCGTCCTGGGCGGCGGTGATCACTGCGCTCATCGCCCGCGAGAGACCCGGCTGGGCGACCGAGCCGCCCGAGGCGGCCGGCAGCGCGACCAGGGCGGCGCGGACCCGTCGTCCGAGGTTGCCGCGATCGGCGCCGACGGCGTCGAGCAGACCCGTCGCGACCCCGCCCTGCTGGGCGAGGAGGGCGTCGAGCAGGTGGACCGGCTCGAGCTGTGGGTTGCCGGCCGCGGTCGCCGTCTGCACGGCGGCCGAGAGCGCCTCCTGCGACTTCGTCGTGAACTTCGGGTCCATGTCAGCCTCCGGATGATCTGGTCGTCCGACCAGAGAGAACCTGCTCAGAGTTGAGCCTATTCCGCTCAAGTCTTTGTCTCCACTGCGGACCGCCAACCCCTGGGCGGTGGCAGTCGCCCACTGGCATGATCGCGAGCACAGGCCCGGCACGGCACACGAGATGAGGCACCGGTGGCGATCATCGTCGGCTACACGCCCACGCCCGAGGGTGAGGCAGCCCTGGCTCACGCCGTGGTGGAGGCCGGTGCGCACAAGCAGGACCTGGTGGTCGTCAACGTGTCCGCCACGAGCGACCCTCCCGAGAAGACGTTCGCGACCGAGAAGGAGCTCGCGCACGTCGACGGGACGCTGAGCCGCAGCGGGGTGCCCTTCACCATCCGCCAGCTCGTCCGCGGCCGGGACGCCGCCGAGGAGATCGTCGAGCTGGCCGCCGAGATCGACGCGGGCCTGATCGTCATCGGCCTCCACCACCGGACGCCGGTGGGCAAGCTGCTCCTGGGCAGCAACTCCCAGCAGATCCTGCTCGACGCGGCCTGCCCGGTCGTCGCGGTGAAGGCGAAGCGCTGAGATGGCCGCGGCGGCTGGTCCGGGGTGGGTGCCCGACGTCCTCGGGCCCGGCTGGGAGGCGCGCACGCTGCCCCTGCGTCCCGACGGGCAGGGCGAGGCGGTCGCGACCCTCGTGCGGCGCAGCCCCGGTCGCGAGGCCGGCGGGGAGGCTGGCGGCGCCGCGGGCGGTGCCGGGGAGGCGGCCGGTGCAGGCGCGGCGACGGAGCCGGTGCTGCGACGCGCGGTCCTGTACGTGCACGGGTACGTCGACTACTTCTTCCAGAAGCATCTCGGTGACTTCTGGGCGGGCCTGGGCTACGACTTCTATGCCATCGACCTGCGCGGTCACGGGCGGTCGATCCTGCCCCACCAGCTGGAGAACTACACCACCGACCTCGCCGTGCACGCCGAGGAGCTCGACACCGCCGCGCGGATCATCCGCGAGGAGGAGGCGCACGACATCCTGGTCGTGAACGGGCACTCCACCGGCGGGCTCGTGGTGAGCCTGTGGGCGCACGCCCGCCGGGACCGGCCCGAGGGCCACGTCGCCGACGCCCTGGTGCTCAACAGCCCGTGGCTCGAGCTGAACCGCGGCTGGTGGGACAGGGTCGTCACGACGGGCGTCGTCGACGTCGTCGGACGGTTCGCGCCGCGGCTGGTCGTGGGGCAGACCGGATACCACTACGGCGAGTGGCTGCACAGCGGCACCGGCGGCGAGTGGGACTACGACCTCACCTGGAAGCCGCACCGCGGATGGGGTGTGCGCGCCGGCTGGTTGCGCACCATCCGCCGCGGGCACCGGGCAGTGGTCCGCGGGCTCGACGTCGACGTGCCGATCCTGGTGTGCGCCGGGTCCGAGAGCGGACCTGCCGACCGCTGGCACGACGCGCTGGACCGTACCGACAGCGTGCTCTCGGTCGAGCACATCGTGGCCCGCGCGCCCTTCCTCGGGGCCGACGTGACAGTGGTCCAGATCCCTGGTGGCGTGCACGACCTCGCCCTGTCCCCGGAACCCGCTCGGACCGCGTACTTCGACGCCGTCCGATCATGGATCTCGACGCACGTGCCCTGACCGTCGCGGACCGGTATCACCCGGTACATCACCCACCCAACCCGGTCCAACCGGGCGTCCGCTGTGGTGGGATACCGGTCGTGCACACTTCGGCCACCGCGGCGCCCGGGTGGTACCCGTGCCCCGTCACCCCTGGTCAGCTGCGGTTCTTCGACGGCGCGTCGTGGACCGAGCGGAC
>DASXVR010000155.1:0-17129 GCA_036504175.1 Actinotalea sp.
GGCTCGTTCTACGGGGTGGTCGGCCCGAACGGCGCCGGCAAGACCACCACGCTCTCCATGGCCACCGGGCTCCTGGCCCCGGATGCGGGCACCGTGCACCTGCACGGGATCGACGTGTGGGCGCACCCGTCCGAGGCGGCACCGTTGATGGGCGTGCTGCCGGACGGGATGCGCCTGTTCGACAGGCTCACCGGCGCCGAGCTGATCAGCTACGCGGGCCTGCTGCGCGGGATGGACAGCGACGTCGTCGCCGCCCGTCGCGACGACCTGCTGGCCGCGCTCGACCTGACCTCGGCGGGTGCCACGCTCGTGGCCGACTACTCGGCCGGCATGACGAAGAAGGTCGCCCTGGCGTGCGCCCTCGTGCACGCGCCGACGGTGCTCGTCCTCGACGAGCCGTTCGAGGCGGTGGACCCGGTCTCCGGCGCCGCGATCCGGACGATCCTGCAGCAGTTCGTGGCGGCTGGCGGCACCGTGGTGCTGTCCAGCCACGTCATGGCCCTGGTCGAGCGGCTCTGCGACCACGTCGCCGTCGTCGCCTGGGGGCGGGTGCTCGCAGCCGGCAGGCTCGACGACGTCCGGTCCGGGCTCGACCTGGAGGAGCGCTTCGTGGGGCTGCTCGGCGGTGGTCAGGCGGAGCGGGAGCTGACGTGGTTGCGACCCTCCTCCGGCTGAAGCTCACGATCCTGCGGCACACGCTCCGCAAGGACGCCTGGCGGGTTGTCCTGCTGGTCTGCGGTGGTGTGTGGATGCTCAGCGCGGTGCCGCTGCTGATCGGCGGCATGGCCTGGGTCGGCCGGCAGCCTGTCGAGGTCGGCCATGACGTGCTCGTCGTCGCCGGGTCGCTCCTGGTGCTGGGCTGGGCGGTGGTCCCGGTGCTGGTCCCGGGCCTCGACGACTCCCTCGAGATCGGGCGGTTCGCCACGTTCGGCGTCCCCGTCCGTCGCCTGGCGCCGGCCCTGCTCGTGGCGGGCGTTCTCGGTCTGCCGACGCTGTTCACCGCTCTCGTCTGCCTCGCACCCGTCCTGGCCTGGTTCGGTGCCTCCGGCCCGGCGGCGGCGGCAGCGGCGTTGCTGGCGGCTCCCGTCGGGTGGATCACGTGCGCCCTGGCCGCTCGGCTGAGCACGGGCGTCGGCGCGCTGGTGCTCGGGTCGCGCCGGTCACGCGAGGTGGGCGCCGTGATCGGCCTGCTGATGGTCGCCCTCGGCGTCCCGACGGTCGTCTCGCTGACCTCGCTCGGGCTCGACGGCGTGCTCGAGCGCGTCCCGGAGGCGGCGGCGTTCCTCGGCTGGACCCCCCTCGGTCTGCCGTGGGCAGTTCCCGCTGCCGTGGCAGAGGGGGATCTCGTGGGCGCGCTGGGTCGGCTCGCGATCGCCGCGGGATGGCTCGCCCTCGGGTTCGTCGCGTGGACGGCGCTGCTGCGGCGGGCGCTGGTGCGGCCGCCGTCTCGCGGTGGTCAGGTGCGTCGCCGCGTCGACGCGATGGTGCCCCGCCGCCGGCGTAGCTGGTCGCCCGGAGCCGTGGCGGCAGCCGCGATCACGCGTCGCTCGCTGCGCTACTGGGGCGCCGACCCGCGGTACGTGAGCGGTCTGCTGGGGGCGGTGATCGCGCCCGTGGTCATCGTGCTGCTCCTGGCGACGGTCGTGCACGCCCCCGCCGCCGTGGCGCTGAGCATGGCCCCGCTGATGGCCGGGACGATCGGCTGGGGCCGGCACAACGACGTCGCCTTCGACGGGTCGGCCTTCTGGCTGCACGTGGTGGCCCACCCGCCCGGCTGGGCGGACCGGCTCGGACGAGCCCTCGGCACGATGGCCTGGGCGGTGCCGGTCACGGTCGCCGTCAGCATCCTGGGCGCGGGCGTCGCCCACCGGCCGGATCTCCTCCCGGCCACGCTCGGCGCGAGCCTCGGGGTGCTCGCGGCGGGGCTGGCGGTGTCGGCGGTGTTCAGCATCGTGCTGACCTACCCCGTGCCCGCACCCGGCGAGAGCCCGTTCGCCGCCCAGATGGGCTCGGTGGGCGCCAGCATGCTCGCCCAGCTGGTGACCTCGGCGGCGACCACGGCGCTGTGCCTGCCGCTGCTCCTCCTGTACGGCGCGGCGATGTGGTCCGGCCCGGGATTCGTGCCCGCGACGCTCCTGGTGGGTCTCCTCGGCGGCGGCGCCGTCCTGGCTGCGGGGGTGGTCCTCGGCGGGCGGGTCTACGACGCGCGTGCCTCCCGGGTGCTGGCCCGGCTCGGATGAGCGTCGTAGGGCCGACGTAGACTGCCGGGCATGAGCGAACCGCTGCCTCCTGCAACCGGTCCGGACGACCCGAACGGCAACCCCGGCGGTGCCGGGACGTCGACGAGCGTTCTCGAGCGGCAGGAGCTGCGCGAGGAGCTCGAGCCGGGCGATCGCGAGCGCTTCGCCCACTACGTGCGCAAGGAGAAGATCCTCTCCTCGGCGATCTCCGGCAGCCCCGTCGTCGCTCTCTGCGGCAAGGTGTGGGTCCCCGGACGGGACCCGAACAAGTTCCCCGTGTGCCCTGTGTGCAAGGAGATCTACGACGGCCTGCGACGTCCGCAGGACGGCGAGGGCTCCGGGGGCTCGGACGCCGGCAGCACCGGCGGACGGTGAGCGGGCCGCACAACGCGGCGCGGCAGGGACAGGGCCAGGACAGCACGGCGTCCGGCGCCCACCACGCGGGTACGGGTGCGTCGCACCTCGTCGTGCCCGCGGTCCACACCCCGTCGTCGTCCGCCGCCTCCCACCTGTCGCCTGCGTTCCCGGCGCGTGCCCCGTGGGGCACCGCCGACAAGCTCCGTGCCTGGCAGGCGGCCGCCCTCGCCGCGTACGACGCCCGTGAACCGCGGGACTTCCTCGCTGTCGCGACCCCTGGCGCGGGCAAGACGACCTTCGCCCTGCGGGTTGCGACGGACCTGCTCGAGCGCGGCATCGTGCGCCGGGTCACCGTGGTCGCGCCGACCGAGCACCTCAAGCGCCAGTGGGCGGACGCCGCCGCGCGGGTGGGTGTCCGGCTGGACCCGTCGTTCCGCAACAGCCAGGGCCGTCACGGCGCCGCTTTCGACGGCGTGGCGCTGACCTACGCCCAGGTGGCCAGCAAGCCCGCCCTGCACGCGGCCCGCACCGAGGCTGCACCCACACTGGTGATCCTGGACGAGGTGCACCACGGCGGTGACGCGCTCTCCTGGGGCGACGCCGTCCGCGAGGCGTTCCAGGGCGCGACGCGGCGGCTGGCGCTGACCGGGACACCGTTCCGCTCGGACACCGCGGCTATCCCCTTCGTCGTGTACGCGCCCGGTCAGGACGGGATCCGCCGGTCGCAGGCGGACTACACCTACGGGTACGGGGACGCGCTGCGCGACGGCGTCGTCCGGCCGGTGATCTTCCTGTCCTACAGCGGCCAGATGCGCTGGCGCACGCGAGCGGGCGACGAGGTCAGCGCCGTGCTCGGCGAGGCCCTGACCAAGGACATGACCGCTCAGGCGTGGCGGACCGCGCTGGCCCCCGACGGCGAGTGGATCCCTGCGGTCCTCGCCGCCGCGGACCGGCGGCTGTCCGAGGTCCGACGGTCGGTTCCCGACGCCGGCGGCCTGGTGATCGCCACGGACCAGGCCGACGCCCGCGCCTATGCCGCGCACCTGCGGCGGATCACCGGCGAGCCGGCGACCGTCGTCCTGTCCGACGACGACGGCGCGTCCGACCGGATCGACGCCTTCAGCGCCGGGCAGGACCGCTGGATGGTGGCGGTGCGGATGGTCTCCGAAGGGGTCGACGTGCCGCGGCTGGCCGTCGGCGTCTACGCGACCTCGACCGCCACGCCGCTGTTCTTCGCGCAGGCCGTCGGCCGGTTCGTCCGGGTCAGGCGGCGGGGCGAGACGGCGTCGCTGTTCCTGCCGAGCGTGCCGCAGCTCCTCGGGCTGGCCGCGACCCTCGAGCTGGAACGCGACCACGCCCTCGACAGACCGCTCCCCGAAGGGGACGTCACCCTCGAGGACGGGCTGCTCGCCGCGGCGAACCGGAGCCAGGACGGGCCGGACGCCGTCGGCCCGGACGGGGTACCGGGTACCTTCCAGGCTCTCGATGCGCAGGCCACCTTCGACCGGGTGCTCTTCGACGGGGGCGAGTTCGGGACCGGCGCGGAGGTCGGCTCGGACGAGGAGCTCGACTTCCTCGGCCTGCCGGGTCTGCTCGACGCCGACCAGGTGGGCACCCTCCTGCGTCAGCGTCAGGCGGACCAGCTCAGCTCACGCCGGGCACGCCGCGCGGCCGCGGAGCCCGTGGTCGACCACCGCCGGATGACCGAGCTGCGCAAGGAGCTCAACGCTCTCGTGGCTGCCTGGGCCCGTCGCAGCGGGCAACCGCACGGGACGGTGCACACCGAGCTCCGGCGGCGCTCCGGTGGCCCCGAGGTGGCCCTCGCGACGGCCGAGCAGCTCGAGGCGCGCACAGCGCTCGTCCGCGGCTGGTTCACCGCCCGACGGTAGGCGTCGCCGCAGGTCAGGGGCTGCGGGGGGTCTGCCGCCGGGGCCGCTCACAGGTCGGACGACTGCTTATAGCAGCGCCTGACCAGTTGCGCCCGACGTGCTCTCTCCGGGTGCGGACCGGGCCGACCACTGTCACGCTCGAGATCAAGACGCATCGCCCGGTACCGCCGGGCGGCGCACGAGAAGGAAGGGCTCATCATGCCTACCTGGTTGATCATCCTGCTGGTCGGTGTCGTCATGCTCGTGTTCGGCTTCGCGGTGGAGGCAGCCAAGTTCCTCATCTGGCTGGGCATCATCGTGCTCGTCGTGAGCCTGATCATGGGTCTGGTCGGACGCGGTCGTACCTCACGCGTCTAGGGCTGCGGCCCTCCACTCCTCACAGCGCCCGGGTGCCCTGCTCAGCAGGCGCGCCCGGGCGCTGCTGTCTCAGCCGCCGGGTCGGCCACCGGGCCTGGCGACGTGCCGGTCCACGCCGACGTGCCGGTCGGCAGCCGCCGTCAGTCCTCGAGGACGTGCATGACCGTCGGGATCGCCGGCTCCCCGACCGACAGCCGTCGCGCACCGCGCGGCAGCTCGGCCCGCGACGCGCGGTGCCGTTCGACCGCGTGCTGAACGCCCGTGGTCCCGGTCCACCGGGTGTCGATGGCGCCGTCGACCACCAGGGGTACGTACAGCGGCCGCATCTGCGCATCGGGTGCCGCCCACGTCGCGACGGCGCGGTCCGACCCGGCGATGATGACCTCCTCGACAGCCCTGCCGTCCTCGCCGAGGCGACGTCCTGCGTTCTTGCGGCCGCCGACGCTCGTCTTCAGGGTCGAGGCCTTCGCGACCGGTGCGAGCACCCCGTCCGCTCCCTCGCGGGCGACGAGCTTGTAGACCATGCCGCAGGTCGGTGCGCCCGAGCCGGTGACCACCGACGTGCCGACGCCGTACGCGTCGACGGGTGCCACGGCCAGGGCCGCGATCGCGTGCTCGTCGAGGTCGGAGCTGACCACGATGGTCGTGCCCGTCGCACCGAGCTCGTCCAGCTGCGCGCGGACCTCGTGGGCGAGGGACGTCAGGTCGCCGGAGTCGATGCGGACCGCGCCCAGACCGGTCCCCGCCGCCGTGATCGCGTTCCGGACCCCCTGGACGACGTCGTAGGTGTCCACCAGGAGCGTCGTCCCCACCCCCTGGGCGGCGACCTGTGCCGTGAACGCCGTGAGCTCGTCGTCGTGCAGCAGCGTGTAGGAGTGGGCGGCGGTCCCGATGGTGTGCAGGCCGTACCGCCGGCCGGCCTCCAGGTTGGAGGTCCCGGCGAAGCCGGCCACGACGGCGGCACGGGACGCGGCGACGGCCGCCTCCTCGTGGGCACGGCGGGACCCCATCTCCAGGCAGGGCCTGTCCACGGCCGCGCTCGTCATGCGTGACGCGGCGGAGGCGACGGCCGAGTCGTAGTTGAGGATCGACAGGATCAGCGTCTCGAGGATCACCGCATCGGCGAAGGTGCCCTCGACGCACATCACCGGTGAGCTCGGGAAGAAGCACTCGCCCTCGGCGTAGCCCGTCACCGACCCGGTGAAGCGGTAGCCGGCCAGGTAGTCCAGGGTCGTCCGGTCCACGACCGAGTGCGCCGACAGGAAGCTCAGCTCCTCGTCGCTGAAGCGGAAGTCGGCGATCGCCTCGAGCACGCGTCCCGTCCCGGCGAGCACGCCGTAGCGGCGGCCAGGCGGCAGCCGGCGGGTGAAGACCTCGAACAGGCAGTGGCGCTGCGAGGTCCCGTCGGCCAGGGCGGCCTGGATCATCGTCAGCTCGTACCTGTCGGTGAACAGCGCGGTCGAGGGGCGGCGCCGGTCGGCGGGGGACGCCTGTCGCTGGGCCGCGTGCGGCTGGGCGGTCATGAGGACACCGTAGGGGGAGGGGGGCGTCAGGACACCCGTAGGGGGAGGGCGCCAGGACACCCGTAGGGGGAGGGGCGCCCGGCACCCTCGCACACCGCGACCTACCATGGTCGGGTGCCAGCAGTGATCGTCCAGCCGCGCACCGGGCCGCTGGCCCGGACCGGCGCACTGCCCGAGCAGGACGTGCGAACCGAGGAGTCGCGGTCGACGGACGCGCCCTGGAGCACGATCGTCTGGAACGACCCGGTGAACCTGATGACCTACGTCACCTACGTGTTCCAGAGCTACTTCGGCTACGCGCACGACAAGGCCGAGCGTCTGATGCACCAGGTGCACGAGGAGGGACGCGCCATCGTCTCCCACGGGACGCGCGAGCAGATGGAGACCGACACCCAGGCCATGCACGGCTTCGGGCTCTGGGCCACCGTGCAGACCGCCGGCCGATGAGGCCGTCCTGATGTGGACCTTCGAGGTGCAGGACGGCGGCGCGACCTTCGTCGCGCGGCTCGAAGCCCCGGAACGCACTGTCCTGCTCGACGTCATCGACGACGTCCTGGGCCTGCTGGGTGGGTACGAGGACGACCCCCGGACCGTCGCTCCGGCACCTGCGGCGCCGCTGCACCGCGAGCCCGACCCGCTCGACGGTCTCGTCATCGCCCAGGGGCCGGTGCACACACCGGGCGACCCGGCCCTGCTCCGGCTGCTGCCCGACGCCTCACGCGTGGACCCCGAGGTGACTGCCGAGTTCCGGCGGCTGACCGAGGCCGACCTTCGCAGCACCAAGGTCGCCAACCTCCTGCGCCTGCGCGCGGTGGTCGCCGACGCCCGGCCGGAGGCAGTTGTCCTGGCGTCCGAGGCCTCCGGGGTCGCCGCCGCGCTCACCGACGTACGCCTCGTCCTGGCCGAGCGGCTCGAGGTGCGGACCGACGAGGACGCGGACCAGGTCATGGAGCTCGCGACACGCGACGACGTCCTGGACACCGAGGACCGTGAGGCGATGGTCGCGCGCTTCCTTGCCACCGTCTACGTGATGCTCACGGTCCTGCAGGAGTCCCTCGTCGGCCTCATGGTCTCCGCGCTCCCACACCCCCCGGAGCGGCGGCGACGGCGCGATCGGGGGTGAAGGACCGTGGGACGCCGTTAGGCTCAGGCCCGTGAACGACGCCCCGATCGGTATCTTCGACTCCGGCGTCGGTGGCCTCACCGTGGCGCGCGCGGTCCTGGACCAGCTGCCGCACGAGTCGGTCCTCTACATCGGCGACACCGCCAACAGCCCGTACGGTCCCAAGCCGCTGGCCGCCGTGCGGGCCCACGCCCTCGAGGTGATGGACGACCTCGTCGACGCCGGCGTGAAGATGCTGGTGATCGCGTGCAACACCGCGTCGGCCGCCGTCCTGCGCGACGCCAGGGAGCGCTACACGCAGCGGCGCGGCCTGCCGGTGGTCGAGGTCATCCTCCCCGCGGCCCGCCGGGCTGCCGCCGCGACCCGGACCGGGCGCGTCGGCGTCATCGGGACCAAGGCGACCATCGAGTCGCGCGCCTACGACGACGCGTTCGCCGTCGCGTCGCGCATCGTCCTCACCTCGCACGCGTGCCCCCGGTTCGTCGAGCTCGTCGAGGCGGGCCGGACCTCTGGTCCCGAGGTGCTCGAGGTGGCACGCGCGTCGCTCGAGCCGATCCTCGCGGCCGACGTGGACACCCTCGTCCTCGGGTGCACGCACTACCCGTTGCTGACGGGCGTCATCTCCTACGTGATGGGCGACGGGGTCACCCTGGTCTCGAGCGCCGAGGAGACGGCCAAGGACGTCTACCGCACCCTCGTCGCGCACGGGCTCGAGCGCGACCCCTCGCTCGGACCCCCGGTGCACCGGTTCGTCGCCACCGGCGACGCGGCCTCGTTCGGCACCCTCGCCAGGCGCTTCCTCGGCCCGGAGGTGCTCTCCGTCGAGGCCGCGGCGAGCCTGCGGTGAGCCGGTGACGTCGCGATGATCCTGACGGTGGTGGGCTGCGCCGGCTCCTTCCCGGGGCCGGCCTCTGCTGCGTCGAGCTACCTGGTGCAGGCGCGCGACGGCGAGGGCCGCACCTGGAGCGTCCTGCTGGACCTGGGAAGCGGGGCCCTCGGGCCTCTGCAGGCGGTCTGCGACCCGGCGACGATCGACGCCGTGGGCCTGTCGCACCTGCACCCCGACCACGCGGCGGACGTCTGCGGCCTGTACGTCTACCTCAAGTACCGGCCGGCGTCGACGGGCCCGGCCCGCACCCGGCCCCTGCCCGTGCACGGACCCTTCGGCACGGCCTCGCGGCTCGGCGAGGCGTACGGCCTCGAGCCGGGCGAGAGCATGGCCGACCACCTGGCCGTGCACACCTGGCGGCCGGGCAGGGCGGTCCGGGTGGGGCCCCTGACCATGACTCCCGTGGCCGTCGAGCACCCCGTGCCGGCGTACGGGGTACGTGTCGAGGGCCCGTCCGAGGCGGACCCCGCCCGCAGGGTCACGATCGCCTACACCGGGGACACCGACACGTGCGCGGGCCTGGGCGACCTGGCCCGCGGTGCGGACCTGCTCCTCGCGGAGGCGGCCTTCGTGGAGGGCCGCGACGACGCCATCCGCGGCATCCACCTGACCGGTCGCCGGGCGGGGACGGCGGCGGCGGAGGCGGGAGTCGGGCGCCTCGTGCTCACCCACATCCCGTCGTGGAACGCCCCCGACGTCGCACTGGCCGAGGCCCGTGCGGTGTACGACGGACCGATCGAGCTGGCCCGGACCGGCCTGGTCCTGCGTCTCTGAGCCTCTGACCTGCGGCCTCGCCGCCCGGCCAGAAGGCGTCGGCGGTGTCACCTAGGGTCGTGCCATGACTTCGCAGACCACCACGTCACCGTCCCGCGCGGACGGTCGCAAGCCGGACGAGCTCCGCCCGGTCACCATCACCCGCAGCTGGCTCGAGACCGGCGAGGGGAGCGTCCTGGTCGAGTTCGGTCGGACCCGCGTGCTGTGCGTCGCGTCCTTCACCGAGGGCGTCCCGCGCTGGAAGAAGGGCTCCGGCGCCGGCTGGGTCACCGCTGAGTACGCGATGCTCCCGCGCGCCACCTCGACCCGCAGCGACAGGGAGTCGGTCAAGGGCCGCATCGGGGGGCGCACCCATGAGATCTCCCGGCTCATCGGCCGCTCGCTGCGGGCGGTCATCGACGTGAAGGCCCTCGGCGAGAACACCGTCGTGCTCGACTGCGACGTGCTGCAGGCCGACGGTGGGACGCGCACCGCCGCCATCACCGGCGCCTACGTCGCGCTCGCGGACGCGATCGCGTGGGCGCAGCGCACCGGCAAGATCACCGGGTCCAAGCCCGTGCTCACGGACTCGGTGGCAGCGGTCAGCGTCGGCATCATCGACGGCGTCCCGATGCTCGACCTCCCCTACGTCGAGGACGTGCGGGCCGAGACGGACATGAACGTCGTCGTCACCGGCAGCGGGCACTTCGTCGAAGTCCAGGGCACAGCCGAGCAGGCACCGTTCGACCGCGCCGAGCTGGACGCGCTGCTCGACCTGGCGCTGGGCGGCACGTCCGAGCTGGCGCGGATCCAGCGCGAGGCCCTCGGGCAGGGCGGGGAGTGACGGCGCGCCTGGTCCTCGCGACCCACAACCGGCACAAGGTCGTCGAGCTCCGGGCCATCCTGGCCCCCGTCATGCCGGGTCTCGCTCCGTCCGACGTGGTCGGTGCCGGGGACGTGGGGGCGCCCGAGCCTCATGAGGACGGCGTCACCTTCGCCGAGAACGCACTGATCAAGGCCCGCGCCCTGGCGGCGTTCACCGGCCTGCCCGCCGTGGCCGACGACTCGGGTCTGTGCGTGGACGTCCTGGGTGGTGCCCCGGGGATCTTCTCCGCCCGGTGGGCGGGGCGGCACGGCGACGACGCGGCCAACCTCGCCCTGCTGCTCGCGCAGCTCGCCGACGTCCGTGCGGAGCACCGCGGGGCCGAGTTCCGCTGCGCCGCGGCGCTTGTCACCCCCGGCGGCTTCGAGCACGTCGAGGTCGGGACCTTGCGGGGCAGGCTGGCGACGGCCGGGCGGGGAGCCGGCGGCTTCGGCTACGACCCGGTCCTCGTCCCGGACCGCCTCCCGGCGCGCGCAGCGGGTGCGGAGCTGACCTGTGCCGAGCTCACCGCCGAGGAGAAGAACGCCATCTCCCACCGGGGTGAGGCGTTCCGGGCGCTGGCCCCCACGATCGCGCGGATGCTCGGCTGATCCCCGAGCAGCCCTCGGGTAGCCTCCGCGCAGGAGGTGTGCGATGCCCAGCATGTCCGGGGCGTCCAGGCCCGTGGTGACCGGCGACGTCCCGGTCCAGCTCGTGCTCCGCGACGTCGCCGTCGGGTACGCCGGACGGCCGGTGCTCAGCGGTGTGACGTTCACCGCCACGGCCGGCGTGCGCCTCGGCCTCGTCGGCGAGAACGGAACGGGCAAGACGACCCTGCTGCGGGCCGTCGCCGGCCACCTCCCGGTGACGTCCGGTGAGCTGCGGCTCGCGGGGTCGCTCAGCACCGTCGGGCAGGAGCTCACCGTCGCGCCGGGGACGACGATCGGCGACGTCGTGGCGCGGTCGCTGAGCGCGGCCCGTGCAGCGTCGGCCGAGCTGGCCGCGGCCACTCACGCCGTCGACCGGCTCGCGGGAGACGGCGACGCCCGCCTCGCCGCGACGGCGGCCGACCGGCTCTCCGTGGCGCTCGCCGCCGCCGAGCGCCTCGGCGTCTGGGACGCCGAGCGCCGAGCCGACGAGGCCCTGACCCGGTTCGGAGCACCTCGCGACCCGGCCCGTGACCTGGCGACGCTCTCCGTCGGTGAGCGCTACCGCGTCCGCCTGGCCTGCACGATCGCCGAGCGGGCGGACGTACTGCTCCTGGACGAGCCGACCAACCACCTCGACGCCGCCGGGATCGACCACCTCACCGACCAGCTGCGCGCGTGGCCGGGGATCGTGCTCATCGTGACCCACGACCGCACGCTGCTCGACGACGTCATGACGGCGATCCTCGACCTCGACCCGTCCATGGACGGCCGTCCGACGCTGTACGGGCAGTCGAGCTACGCGACCTATCGCTTCGCCCGCGCGCAGGCGCTCCGCCGCTGGCGCGCCCGGTACGCGGCCGAACGCAAGCGTGCGGCGGCCCTGGCCGACCGGCTCGACGAGGCGTACGAGGGTCTCTCGGACGAGTGGAGACCCCCCAAGGGGAGCCAGGCGAATCGCCGGGCCACCCGGGCGCGCATCCATGTCAAGGCCGCCGACCGGCTCGTCCAGCGGCTCGAGGCGCAGGCTGTCGAGGTCCCGGTCCCGCCCCTGGCGCTGACCTTCCCCGACCTCCCCGCGGTCCCCGCCGGCACCGATGCCGCACACCCGTTGCTGGAGGTCCGAGGCGTCCATGTGCCGGGCCGGCTCGACCTTCCTGGGGTCCGCGTCGACCTGCCCGCATGTGGACGCCTGCTGGTGACGGGCCCCAACGGCTCCGGCAAGTCCACCCTGCTGGGGGTCCTGGCCGGTCTCCTCGAGCCCGCGCGGGGGGTGCGCCGGCTCGCGCCGGGTGTGCGGCTCGGCCTGCTCGGTCAGGACGACGGGGTCGACGCCGCGGTCGTCGCCGCCGGCTCCGCACCGGACCGGACGGGGTTCGAGTGCTACGCGGCCCACGCCCTCGCGCTCCTGGACGCGGGTCGGATCGACCCCGCGCAGCTCGTCCCGGTGATGTCCCTGGGCCTGCTCACCGAGGAGGACCTGGACCGGCCGTTGCGGGAGCTCTCCGTCGGTCAGCGGCGGCGCTTCGACCTCGCGTGCTCCCTGCTCGCCGCCCCGCACGTGCTGCTGCTGGACGAGCCGACGAACCACCTGTCGGTCGCCCTGGTCGACGAGCTGACCCAGGCGCTGGTCGTCACGAGTGCCGCGGTGGTCGTCGCCACCCACGACCGTGCCCTGCGCAGGGACCTGGCGCACTGGCCCGAGCTTGCGCTCGGACCCCTGGCCTGACGGTCAGGGCAGGCGCCCGACGAAGGCCATGGCCTGGCGCAGCAGGTAGCCCTGGCCGCCGCTCATCTCCTGCTGGACCGCCTCGCCGCACGCCTCCTCGGGGGTCAGCCAGGCGAGGTCGAGGGCGTCCTGCTGGGGCTGGCAGTCACCGGCGACGGGGACGACGTAGGCGAGCGCGACGGCGTGCTGGCGCGGGTCGTGGTACGGCGTGACGCCTGGCGTGGGCAGGTACTCGGCCACCGTGAAGGGCTGCGGCGACGCAGGGATCTGGGGGAGCGCCACCGGGCCGAGGTCCTTCTCCAGGTGCCGCAGCAAGGCGTCGCGGACCCGCTCGTGGAACATGACGCGCCCCGAGATGAGCGCCCGGCTGATCTCACCGGCGCCGTTGACGCGCAGCAGGAGGCCGACGGCGACCACGTCGCCGCACTCGTCCACCCGCACGGGGACGGCGTCCACGTACAGCAAGGGCAGATGGCGTCTGGCGGCGGCCAGGTCCTTCGCACTCAACCACCCGTCGGGTCGTGGCTCCTGGGGGTAGTCGGCCGTCTCGGTCATGGCGGGAGCCTATTAGCGACGCGGACCGGGGGAATACCTGCGCGGCCGTGTCGTTGAGCACGGAAGAGGATCTGGACCATCGAGAGGAACCACCCATGGCCACCGTCACGCTCACCGAGGCTGCCTTCGAGCAGACCGTGACCGAGAACGACATCGTCCTGGTCGACTTCTGGGCGGCGTGGTGCGGTCCGTGCCGCCAGTTCGGCCCCGTGTTCGAGGCGTCCTCCGAGGAGCACCCCGACATCGTGCACGCCAAGGTCGACACCGAGGCCGAGCAGGGTCTCGCCGCCGCCGCCGACATCACGTCGATCCCGACGCTGATGGCGTTCCGCGACGGCATCCTGGTCTTCAACCAGGCCGGCGCACTCCCCAAGCAGTCGCTCGAGCAGGTCATCGAGGCGGTCAAGGCCCTGGACATGGCCGAGGTGCACGCACAGCTGGCTGCCCGCAGGGCGGCCGAGGCGGCCCACGAGGGTCACGACGGTCACGACCATGCCGGCCACGACCACGCCGGCCACAGCCACGGCTGACCGCGCCCGACCTCGCTCCGGAATGCCCGGAGCAGCGGTGTCATGGCCGGCCGGCGGCCCCGGACCCGTGCGCCGAGGGACCCGTCCGGGCAGCCCGCCTCGCCGCGCCCGGTCGCGGTACCGCGCGGAGTAGGCAACGGTGGGGCCCATGAAGGTCCGCGTGCAGGCTCGGACGGGCGCCGTACGCGAGGTCCGTCACCAGGTCGCGCGCTGGGCCGTGGCGAACGGTGCGCTGTCGGACGCGGAGCGTGCCCTGACCCTGCTGACCAGCGAGGTCGTCACCAACGCCGTCGAGCACGGGCCGCACGGGGGCATGATCACCGTCGAGGCCGAACGCGAGGAGCACGGCTTCCGCGTCGGCGTCACGGACGACAGCCCGCAGCACCCGGTGGTACGGCCGCGCGCCGAGAACCAGGTCCGGGGCCGCGGCATGCAGCTGGTCTCGCTGCTGGCCAGCGAGTGGGGCGTCGACGACGACCACGGCCGCGGCAAGCGGGTCTGGTTCATCGTCGGCGGGTGAGCGCATCGGAGGCCTGGCGTGGACGCTGACGTCATCGTGGTGGGCGCCGGTCTGGCAGGTCTGGTCACCGCCCACGAGCTCACCTCCCGTGGTCACAGCGTCGCGCTGGTCGACCAGGAGAGCTCCCGCAACGTCGGCGGCCAGGCGTACTGGTCCTTCGGCGGGCTGTTCCTGGTCGACTCGCCCGAGCAGCGTCGGCTGCGGGTCAAGGACTCCCTCGAGCTCGCGTGGAGCGACTGGCAGGGCAGCGCCCAGTTCGACCGGCTCGACGACGAGGACTCCTGGGCCGCCCGGTGGGCGCGCGCCTACGTCGAGTTCGCGGCCGGCGAGAAGCGGGCCTGGCTGGTCGGCGAAGGTCTGACCTTCCTGCCAACGGTGGGCTGGGCCGAGCGCGGTGACCTGCGGGCCGAGGGCCACGGGAACTCGGTCCCCCGGTTTCACGTGGCCTGGGGGACCGGGACGGGAGTGGTGCGTCCCTTCGTCCGTCACGCGCGCGACGCCGCGGCGAGCGGGCTGCTGACCCTCCTGCCACGCCACCGCGTCGACGAGCTCGTCGTCACCGACGGGCGCGTCAGCGGTGTGCGTGGGGCGCTCCTGGCTCCGGACGACAGCCCTCGCGGCGTGGCGTCCTCGCGCGAACAGGTCGGAGACTTCGAGCTCCACGCCCAGGCTGTCGTCGTCACGAGCGGCGGGATCGGCGGGAACCACGAGCTCGTCCGCCGGCACTGGCCGGCCCGTCTCGGCACCCCTCCCCGCTCCATGCTCACGGGTGTCCCGGCCTACGTCGACGGTCGCATGCTCGAGATCAGCGCCGCGGCCGGCGCCCGCCTGGTCAACCGCGACCGGATGTGGCACTACGTGGAGGGCGTGCAGAACTGGGACCCCATCTGGCCCGGTCACGCGATCCGCATCCTCCCCGGACCGTCCTCGATGTGGTTCGACGCCCTGGGCCGGAGGCTCCCGGCGCCCTGCCTCCCGGGTCACGACACGCTGGGCACCCTCACCCACCTGCGCACGGCCCCCGACCTCGCCCCCCACGACCACTCCTGGTTCATCACCACGCGGCGGATCGTGGCGAAGGAGCTGGCGTTGTCCGGCTCCGAGCAGAACGCCGACATCACGGCGGGGGACCGGCGCGCGTTCGTGCGCCAGCGCCTGCTGAGCCGAGGGGCTCCGGCGGGGGTGGAGGCGTTCCTCGAGCGAGGGGCGGACTTCGTCGTCGACCGCGACCTCGAGACCCTGGTGGCGCGGATGAACGAGCTGACGCCCGAGCCTCTGCTGGACCCGGCATCGATCAGCCGGCAGATCGAGGCGCGCGACCGCCAGCTCGCGAACCCGTTCGGCAAGGACGTGCAGGTCATGGACATCCGCGCGTCACGCCGCTACCTCGGTGACCGGCTGGGCCGGACGGCCGCGCCTCACGCGATCCTGGACCCGGCCGCCGGCCCGCTGGTCGGCATCAAGCTGCACGTCCTCACCCGCAAGTCCCTCGGCGGTATCCAGACGGACCTGGACTCCCGCGTCCTTGGGTCTGACGGGTCACCCGTGCCCGGGTTGTACGCCGCGGGCGAGGCGGCCGGGTTCGGCGGAGGGGGCCTGCACGGCTACAACGCGCTCGAGGGGACGTTCCTGGGCGGCTGCCTCTTCAGCGGTCGCGCCGCGGGCCGTCACCTCGCCCACCAGCTCTGACCGGCGTCCCGGTCCTCACCCGAACGGCATCGCAGCCCCGCCGTGCTCCCTGAGCGGTCGTCTGCAAGCATCGTGAGCATGCCTGAGGGCGACGCACGGGAGGGGTCGACGGCGTCTCCCCGCACGGCCTCGGTAGCGTTCTACGACGACCTGGCAGCCACGTACGACCGCCTCTACCCGGACTGGGACACGGCCATCGACCAGCAGGCGGAGGCACTGGACGCGGCGCTGCGACAGCGGCTGGGTGGGGGTCCGCACCTGGTGCTCGACTGCGCCGTCGGTATCGGGACCCAGGCCCTCGGGCTAGGCCGGCGCGGCTACCGGACGGCGGGGACGGACATCAGCAAGGGTGCCCTCCGGCGGGCGCGCGCCGAGGCCGGTCGCCGGGGTCTGCGCCTGCCGCTGGCCGCCGCCGACATGCGGCACCTGCCCTTCGTCGAGGACTCGTTCGACGCCGTCGTGTGCGTCGACGCGTTCGCGCACCTGCTGTCCGTGGCGGATGCGACGCACGCCCTCAGGGAGATGGCCCGCGTGGTCCGTCCTGGTGGTGCGGTGCTCGTCAGTGTCCGCGACTACGAGGTCGCTCGGCGGGACCGGCTCCCCGGGACGCTTCCCCAGGTCAGCCGCGGCGCGAGCGACCAGACGATCGCCGTCCAGGTCTGGGACTGGCACGCCGACGGCTGCACCTACGACCTGACGCACATCGTCCTGGTCTCCGAGGGCCACGGGTGGGCGGTGACGACGCGGACCGCCACGCTCCGGGCGTTCGTCAGGGACGAGCTCCTCGCGGCGGCGCGGTCGGCCGGCCTGACGGAGGTCGAGTGGCGGGTCCCAGCCGCGACCGGCTTCTTCCAGCCACTGCTCGTCGGCCGGTCTCCTGGCCGCGGGGCCGGCGTCGGCGTGGCCACGAAAGATGTGCGCGAGGCGGGAATCGAACCCGCACGCCCGAAGGCACCAGGACCTAAACCTGGCGCGTCTGCCTGATTTCGCCACTCGCGCTCGGGTCGAGCCTAGGGCCAGCGGCTGGGTGTCCGGCCGACCCTTGTCGTCGCTGACAGTCAGACGAGACCGAGGTCCCGACGCAGCTTCGCGACGTGCCCGGTCGCCTTCACGTTGTACTGGGCCAGCTCGACCCGACCCTCGGGGTCCACGACGACCGTCGAGCGGATGACGCCCTGCACGGTCTTGCCGTACAGCATCTTCTCGCCGTAGGCCCCGTACTCGAGCAGCACCGCCCGGTCCTCGTCGGATGCGAGCGGGTAGGTCAGCTGGGCCGAGCGGGTGAACTCGGCCAGGCGAGGCACCGGGTCCGGGGAGATGCCGACCACCGTGTAGCCGGAGGCCTGCAGCGCGTCCAGGGAGTCACGGAAGTCGCACGCCTGCGTGGTGCAGCCCGGGGTCATGGCTGCCGGGAAGAAGAAGATGACGACGTGCTTGCCGCGCTCGCCGGAGAGCGTCAGGGAGCC
>DASXVR010000156.1:0-2760 GCA_036504175.1 Actinotalea sp.
CGTCCGCCTCGGGGTTGACCCATCGCGGCAGCCACGCCGGCGCATGGTCGGGCACCTGCTTGTGCCAGAACCCGGGCCGGGCGGCGCCCTCGGGGAAGCGGTGCAGGTTGAGGGCACGGCCCCGCAGGTACGGCAGGACGACGGGGGCGATGCGGGCGGCGTAGCGGACGAGCTCGCGCTTGGTCACCGGGACGCCGTCAGCGCCGGCGGGGAAGAGCTCCTTGTCCAGGTTGGTGAGCCGCAGCGTCCGCCCGAACACCTCCCACGTGCCACCGGCGCCGAGGTCGTCCAGGGCCACGAGCTCGTCGCTGGTCGGGGCAGGCGCCGGCGCGGGCCTGAGCTCGACGGAGGCCTGCGCCGCGGGCAGGTCGGACCGCCAGATCCGGTCGGGGTCGGCGAGGACCTCGTCGTTGGTCCGGCCGCTGAGCACCGACCGAGGGTGGTCCTCGGCGTCCCAGCCGTCCACGGCGTGCTCGTCGCGCTTGTGCAGCAGGATCCACTGCTCCTTGCCCTGGTCACCTGGCTCCTCGCGCCGCACCAGGACGAGCCGGCCGTGCAGCTTGGAGCCGTGGACGTCGGCGTGGAGCTCACCCGCCGCGACGGCGGCCACCGGGTCGTCGGTGCCGTGCGGCTCCCAGGTGCCGTGGTCCCACACGATGACGTCCCCGCCGCCGTACTCCCCAGCGGGGATCACCCCCTCGAAGTCGGCGTACTCGAGCGGGTGGTCCTCGACGTGCACCGCCATGCGCCTGGCCTTCGGGTCGAGCGTCGGGCCGCGCGGCACCGCCCAGCTCGCCAGCACCCCGCCCATCTCGAACCGCAGGTCGTAGTGCAGACGACGCGCGCGGTGCCGCTGGACGACGAACCGCAGTGCCGTCCCGGTGTCAGGCACCGCGGCTGGGCCGCCCGACGGCTCGGGGGTGCGGTCGAAGTCGCGCTTCGCCTGGTAGGTCCCGAGGCGGACCGACGAGGCAGCCGCCTCCTTCCCCGCCGTCGCTCGCGAGCCTCGCTTCGTCACCACCTGGCTCACCCTCCTCGCCTCGGCGGTCCGCGGGACCATCACCTCCGACACAGGGTCTCCGACCCGAGCCGATCCCGCGCGCCGCGGCCGCCGAGGAGGCGCGCACCCCGTGGGTCGCGTCTGGCCAGCACGGGCGCCTCGGGGGCGCACGTCCTCGAGGAACGACCTTCGCGAGACGTCGCCTGAGCACGGGCGCCGCGCTGGGCTCACTAGGCTGTCACCCGTGAGTGAGGCCCCTGCCACCGCGTCGGCGGCCGAGAGCACCGAGGGGTCACCGACCGCCGGACCGGAGAGCACGCCGGAGGTGGTCCAGGCTGCAGAGACCACCGCGCCCACCCGCGGACGAGGGCGTCCCCGCGACCCGCAGCTCGAGGAGCGTGCGCACCGCGCGACGCTGGAGATCTTCGGCGAGAAGGGCTGGAACGGCCTCACGATGGACGAGGTCGCCGCCCGCGCGAGGGTCGGCAAGTCGTCGCTCTACCTGCGGTGGCCGGACAAGGCGACCCTCCTGGCCGCGGCCCTCAGGGCGATCCAGCTCGAGGACGTCCCCCTCACCACGGACGGTCCGACGGGAACCTCGGGGGACGCAGGCCCGGACCACGACGCAGCGGCGGCGGCGGCGGACCAGCCGGAGAGTGCGCCGGCCGAGCTGTCGCTGAGGGACTACCTGGTCGCCCATGCCCGCCGACGCGGCGAGCTCTACCTCGGCGAGCACGGCCTGGCGATGCTGCGGCTCTACGCGGAGGCGCGCGCGCACGAGGAGATCTTCGCCGAGGTGCGCGAGGAGGCGATCAGCCGCTTCGTGCGAGAGGAGCGCCGCCGTGTCGAGGCGGCCGTCCGGGACGGCGACCTCCCCCCGACGGCGTCACCGATGCGCATCCTGGACGCCGTCGAGGGCGCGATCTTCATGCACATCCTCGTCACACCGCCCGAGCTGGTCGCCCGCGTCCGCCGAGGGCTCGACGCCTACATCGGCGACATGGTGGACGACCAGCTACGGGCAGCCGGGTTCAGCCCTCGCGGAAGCTGACGCCGAACCCACCGCGCGGGTAGCGCCACCGCAGGGCGCCGGGAGCGGCCACTGCCAGGCACGTGCCGCACTCGAGGCAGGCCGCGTAGTCCGCGACGACCTGCCCGTCCTGCTCGCTGTACACCCCGGCGGGGCACACGGCGATGATCCGCTTGCCTGTGCCTGTCGTACGGCACAGCTCCTGGTCGATCTCGATGTGCGACTCGTCCTCGTCGAGGACGAACCTGTTGGCGGCGAGCCGCTCCGGAACCGTCGTCGTCCTCACAGTGCCCGCACCCCTGCCCATCCGTCGCTGACCAGCTGTCGCACCGTGACCGGTGACCGTCTCAGGGCCGTGCGAGCCACCTGCACCAGGTGCTTGCGCGGGCTCCCGTCCAGGGTGAAGACGTCCCGGAACAGGCTGGCGGCCAGCTCCCCGTACGCCCCGTACATGCCGGTGCGCTCGAGGAACGACGGAGCGTTGCGGTAGGTCCGCAGGTCAGCCATCACGAAGCTCGCGTCGAGGTGGCGACGGTAGGCCGCCAGCCCTGCGGCGGACACGTCGCCCGCAGCGATGGCCTCCGCGACGCCGTCCGCTGCGGCGATCGCCGAGCCGATGGCCAGGTCCATGCCGCGCACCGTGAGTCCCGAGTTGATCGTCAGACCTGCCGCCTCGCCGACGACGACCATCCCGTCCGTGACGATCTCGCCGAGCATGGCCAGGCCGCCC
>DASXVR010000157.1:0-9480 GCA_036504175.1 Actinotalea sp.
AGGTCGCGGACCAGCCGCACCGCCTCGCCACCGGTCAGCCGCGAGGGGACGACGACCCACGGCCTGCCGACGAAGAGGTCAGGCCGGGCGGCCGTGGGTCCGGTGCGCTCCGACCCGGCCATCGGGTGCGAGCCGACGTAGCGGGTCAGGTCCGCACCGGAGGTCGTCAGCGCCTCCAGGACGGCGACCTTCACGCTGGCCACGTCGGTCACCACCGCGCCCGGATGCGCCTCGAGCTCGGCGATCACCACGTCGGGGGTCACGTCCGGCGGGGCCGCGACCACGACGAGCGCCACGTCGTCACCGTCCTGAGCCAGCCGCCCGGCACCCAGGTCGCGCGCGAGCAGCAGGGTGATCCGCGACGGGTCGTGCAGGACGACGTCGACCCCGAGCGCCGTGAGCGCCATGCCGATGCTGGTGCCGAGGAGCCCGGTGCCCACCACGCGCACGGTTCCCTGGGTCACGGCCGCCGGGGCGACGCCGTGCTCGACGGCATGGAGGTTCACTGGGCGAGGTCCCGGCGCAGCACCGTCGCCCCGTGCAGGTACACGTGCCGGATCTCCCCCCGCGGACGGTCGAGGTTCGCGTGCGCCATCAGCCGCACCACGCGGGGCAGCGCCCCGGGCACGTCGATCTCCACCGCGCACATGAGCGGGACGTCGCCCATGCCCATCTCGCGGGCGGCGGCGGCCGGGAAGTCGCTGCGCAGGTCGGGCGTGCAGGTGAAGAAGATCGACACGAGCTGGTCGACCGTGAGGTCGTTGGCGGCGAGCACCTCGCGCACCAGCTCAGCCGTGCGCTCGAAGAGGTGGCTGCGCTCGTCGCGGTCGAGCTGCGTGGCACCCCGGATGGCTCGGACTGTCATCGTGACTCCCCTGAGGTCGTTCTGTGGTGGCCCCCCATGAGCGTCACATGCCCACGGAGGCCATGAGCGCACCGAGCTCCTCGCGTCCCAGGACGCGGGTCCGGCCCGGCGGGAGGTTGCCCAGACGCACGGGCCCGATCTGGGTCCGCAGGAGCCGCAGCACGGGGTGCCCGACCTCCTCGAACATGCGGCGCACCACGCGGTTGCGACCCTCGTGCAGCACGACCTCGACCATGCTCGTCGACGGTGTGGTGTCCACCAGCTTGTAGGAGTCGACCCGGACGGGTCCGTCCTCGAGCTGGACCCCGGACCGCAGGTGACCTGCGACGGAACCCTTGAGGCGACCCTCGACCGTTGCCAGGTACGTCTTCGGCACCTGGTGCGAGGGGTGCGACAGGCGGTTGGCCAGCTCCCCGTCGTTGGTCATGAGCAGCAGGCCCTCGGAGTCCGCGTCGAGCCGGCCGACGTGGAACAGCCGCTCGGAGTGGTTCTCGACGAACTGCGCGAGCGACGGGCGGCCCTGCGGGTCGTGCATCGTGGAGACCACGCCGAGGGGCTTGTTGAGGGCGAGCGTGAGCAGGGTCGTGTCCAGCTGGAGCCGCAGGCCGTCGAGGTGGATGACCGCCGTGCGCGGGTCGACCCGGACGCCGAGCTCCCGGACCGTGATCCCGTCGACCTGGACGCGGCCGTCGGTGATGATCTGCTCGCAGGCGCGGCGCGAGCCGAGGCCCGCCGAGGCGAGAACCTTCTGCAGCCGGACGCCGTCGGGGTCGTGGACGTCGACCGGGGGCTTGCGTGGGCCGCTCATGGGGTCTCCTCAGTGGTGGCGAGCAGGTCGTCGCCGGCATGGTGTGTGTAGCCATCGTCTGTGTAGCTGTGGCCGGTGGTGCCGGCCGGCTCGGCCGGTTCCGTGGGTGCGACGCGGTCGGCGCGCCGCACCTCGTCGTCGATCCCGGACATGGTGTCGAGGTCGGGCAGGTAGGGAGCCAGGGGCGGCAGCTCATCGAGGCTCGTCATGCCCATGCGCTCCAGGAAGTACGTGCTGGTGCCGTAGAGCACTGCCCCGCTCGGCTCGGTCCCGAGCTCGGCGACCAGACCTCGGGCGGCGAGCGTGCGGACCACCGAGTCGACGTTCACACCGCGGACCGCCGACACCTGGCCGCGGGTCACCGGCTGACGGTAGGCGATCACGGCCAGGGTCTCGAGCGCCGCATGCGTGAGCCGCGCCGTCTGGCCGTCGAGCACGAAGCGTCCGACGACGTCCGCGTGGGCTGCGGCGGAGTAGAAGCGCCAGCCACCAGCCACGTTGCGCAGCTCGAAGCCACGGGGCCGGCCACCCGAGCCGCGGTACTCGGTGGCCAGCTCGTCGAGGAGAGCCTCGACCTCCGGCGTCGGCAGGCCCAGGACCGTCGCGAGCTGGACAGCCGGCACCGGCTCGTCGGCGACCATGAGCACCGCCTCGATGGCTGCCCTTGCGCCGCCGGGGAGGTCCTGCACGTCGAACGCGAGCTCGTCGGCGGCCGTGATGGCGCCCACGGCGTCGGGCACGGGCGGGAGCAGGTCGGGTGCCTCGCTCATGGGGTGTCTCCTTCGAGCTGTGCCCGCGGGGCGTCGGACGCGGGGGCGGGGTCCTGCGCGGTGGTGGTCGTGGACGACGGTGCAGCGGGAGCGCTTGCCGGGACGTCGGGCGGCGCGCCGTCGTAGTCGTCGGTGACCTCGACCTCGCCGTCGCCCGCACCGGTCCACCGCACGGTCAGGTCGCCCAGCGGGTTCACCTGGTCGAAGGCGACCACGCCCTCGCGGAAGAGCTCGAGGAGGGCGAGGAAGCGCACCACCACCACGAGCGTCGACTCGGCGTCGTGCACCAGCGAGCGGAAGGATCCGGAGCCGGCGCGACGGAGCCTGTCGACCAGCACGGCGGCCTGCTCGCGCACGCTCACCGCCGGGTTGTGCAGGTGCGAGAGGTCGACGCCGGGGGGCGCCTGCCGGGGTGCGAGGGCGTGCGCCGCGAGGATCGCGAGCTCGGACGGACCGATCTCGAGCACCAGCTCGGGCAGCAGCGCGGCGAGCTGAGGTTCCAGGCTGACCGCGCGGGGCAGGCTGCGGGCCTGGTCGGCGAGGCGCTCGGCCAGCGAGGCAGCCACCTCCTTGAAGGCGCGGTACTGCAGCAGCCGGGCGAAGAGCAGGTCGCGGGCCTCGAGCATCTCCAGGTCCTCGGCGTCCTCCACGTCACCGGCCGGCAGCAGCCGGGCCGCCTTGAGGTCGAGGAGGGTCGCAGCGACGACCAGGAACTCGCTGATCTGGCCGAGGTTCCACGGGGCGTCCGTCTTGTCCGCCGCCCGGACCGCCGAGATGAACTCGTCGGTCACCTGCGCCAGCGCGACCTCGGTGATGTCGAGCTTGTGCTTGGCGATCAGGCCGAGCAGGAGGTCGAAGGGGCCGCTGAAGTTCTCCAGGTGCACCTCGAAGGGCCCGGCTCCCCCACGGGAGCCGACGGGCACCGCCGCCGTGGCCTGGTGGGCCTCAGACGGCATCGCCGCGTGCCACCAGCTCCCGCGCGAGCTGCCGGTAGGCCAGGGCGCCCGGGTGCGAGGGTGCGTAGCTGGTGATCGGCTCGGCAGCCACGGAGGAGTCGGGGAACTTGACCGTCCGGCCGATGACCGTGTGCAGCAGCTGGTCGCCGAAGGCCTCGTTCACGCGCGCAAGCACCTCACGCGAGTGCAGGGTGCGCGGGTCGTGCATCGTGGCGAGGATGCCGTCCACCTGCAGCCGCGGGTTGAGCCGGTCGCGGACCTTCTCGACGGTCTCGACGAGCAGGGCGACCCCGCGGAGCGCGAAGAACTCGCACTCGAGCGGGATGAGGACGCCGTGCGCAGCCGTGAGGGCGTTGACGGTCAGCAGCCCGAGCGACGGCTGGCAGTCGACCAGGATGATGTCGTACTCCTGCTCGGCCGGCCGCAGGACGCGCGACAGGATCGACTCGCGGGCGACCTCGCCGACGAGCTGCACCTCCGCTGCGGAGAGGTCGATGTTGGCGGGCAGCAGGTCGAGGTTGTCGACGCCGGTGGGGCGGACGATCTCCTGCAGGACTGCGCCACGCTCCATCAGCAGGTTGTAGACCGTGCGGTCGAGCTCGTGCGGCGACGTACCCAGGCCGACGGAGGCCGCGCCCTGGGGATCGAAGTCCACGACGAGCACGCGCCTGCCGTAGTCGGCCAGCGCTGCGCCCAGGTTGATCGTGGTCGTCGTCTTGCCGACGCCGCCCTTCTGGTTGCAGAGGGCGATGATGCGCGCCGGGCCGTGCGAGGCCAGCGGCGCGGGCTCGGGGAAGTCGAGGAAGGTGCGGCCGACGGGGTCCGTGAGGAGCGTTGCGGTTCCGTCCGGGTCCTGGCTGGTCACGGGGCGAGGTTACCGCAGCGCAGTGGCCCGAGGGCCGTGCCGGGCGCGTGGCGGGGTGGCGTCGACGTCACGCGAGGGCGCGGGGGTGAGCGGCGGCGTAGACCTCGCGCAGGGTGTCCGGAGTGACCTGCGTGTAGATCTGCGTCGTCGTCACCGAGGCGTGCCCGAGGAGCTCCTGCACCACCCGGACGTCGGCCCCACCGGCGAGCAGGTGGGTGGCGAAGGAGTGCCGCAGGGTGTGCGGGGAGACGTCGTCGGCGGCGGCGACCCCGGCGCGCTGCGCTGCCAGGCGCAGGACCGCCCAGGCGCTCTGCCGGCTGAGCCGTGCGCCGCGTGTGTTGAGGAACACCGCCGGCGTCCCGCGTCCCCCCGCCGCGAGCATCGGGCGGGCCCGCACCAGGTAGGCCTCCACCGCCTCACGGCCGAAGGAGCCGACGGGGACGACACGCTCCTTGCTGCCCTTGCCGAGCAGGCGCACCGAGCTGACCTCGGGGTCCAGGTCCAGGTCGTCGACGTCCAGGCCGACCACCTCGCTGATCCTCGCGCCGGTCGAGTAGAGCAGCTCCAACAGCGCCCGGTCCCGCAGGGGCACCGGCCCCTCCCCCTGGCCGGAGGCGAGCAGGATCCGCTCGACGTCGTCCGTGGAGATGGCCTTCGGCAGCCGCCGGACCTGGCTGGGCGGCTTGACGGCCGCCGACGGGTCCTGGGCGGCCCATCCCTCGAGCGCGCAGAAGCGGTGCCAGCCGTGCAGGGCCGCCAGGATCCGGGCCGTCGACGACGCAGCCAGCGGTGTGGCGCCGTCGCCCCCGGTGCGCACCGACGTCACGAAGGCCCGGACGTCGGCCTCGTCCACGTCGGCCGGTGCGTCCTTTCCCCGCTCCGCAAGGAACGCGGTGTAGCGCGCGAGGTCCCGGCGGTAGGCCGCCAGCGTGTTGCCGGACAGGCCGCGCTCGACGGCCAGGTGGTCCAGGTAGCCGTCCACGGCCCTCTGCAGGGCCGCAGGTACGCCCGTCAGGTCCTTCTCGTCGACGTGCATCGCCGGCTCAGAAAGGCAGGAACGGGTCGACGGCGACGGCAAGGAAGAGCAGCGTGAGGTAGGTGATCGACGCGTGGAAGAGACGCATCTCCCCCAGCCGGACGCCGGCGACCGGGTGCACGGCGCGGCGCATGAGGGCGACCGTCGCGTACAGGAACCACAGGCCGAAGGCCGAGGCGGCGACCGCGTACGCCCAGGTCATGTGCGCGAGCGGGACGAGCGCGAGCGAGCACGCGACCATGCCCACCGTGTAGGCGACCATCTCCCGGGACACCCGCACGTCGCTGGCCACCACGGGGAGCATGGGCACCCCGGCGGCCGCGTAGTCCCGCCGGAACCGCATCGACAGGGGCCAGTAGTGCGGGGGCGTCCAGAAGAAGATGATGCCGAAGAGCGCCACGGGTGCCCAGGACAGCGAGCCGGTGACCGCGGACCACCCGATGAGCACCGGCATGCACCCGGCGGCCCCGCCCCAGACGATGTTCTGCGGCGTCCGGCGCTTGAGCAGCATCGTGTAGCCGACCACGTACATCGCGATGGCGAGGACCGAGAGCCCGGCGGCGACGAGGTTGACGTAGAGCGCGAACCACACGGTCGACAGCACGGCGAGCGTGAGACCGAAGGTGAGCGCGGCGCGCGGCGTGACCTCGCCGGTGACCAGCGGACGGCGCTTGGTCCGGTTCATCACCTCGTCGATGTCCCGGTCGATGTAGCAGTTGAGCGTGTTGGCCGCGCCGGCCGAGGCCGCGCCGCCGACGAGGGTGGCGATCACCAGCCCGATCGGCGGGAAGCCATGCTGGGCCAGGATCATCGTCGGGAGCGTCGTCACCAGCAGCAGCTCGATGATGCGCGGCTTGGTCAGCGCGACGTAGACGGCCATCCGCGCCAGCGCCCGGCTGACGACGTCGCCCATGCCGATCGCCGCGCCCGACGACGGTGCACCCGTCGGCTCGATCGGGGCGCGGCTGGCTGTGCGCACGTTCGCGACTGCTCCGTTCCTGGCGGACGAGGGGTTCTGGCGACCATGGTAGGCCCCGCACGTCGCAGGGGGCTGATCAGACGCGGCGACCCGCGCGACGCCATGACGGCCACCGGACATCCAGAGGCTGGGCCCAGGCGCCCCGGGCCGAGCGTGCGCCGGTAGGCTCGCACGAGGATGCCGAGCTCAGTCCCGGCACTCCCCCACCGGCTCCCTGTGCCTGCCGACGCCGACCGGCACGGGAACAACCAGCACGCACCAGGTGATGACCCGGGCGACCGTCCGGGCAGGAAGAAGGCCCCGTGAACGCGTCCCCCACCCCCGCACGTCTCGAGTGGTCGGACCTCGACCGCCGCGCCGTCGACACCGTCCGGGTCCTCGCGGCCGACGCCGTCGAGAAGGTGGGCAACGGGCACCCCGGGACCGCGATCAGCCTGGCCCCCCTGGCGTACCTGCTCTACCAGAAGACCCTGCGCCACGACCCGGCGGACCCGCACTGGCTCGGCCGTGACCGCTTCATCCTGTCGGCCGGACACTCGAGCCTGACGCAGTACATCCAGCTCTACCTGTCCGGCTACGGCCTGGAGCTCGAGGACATCGAGGCGCTGCGCACCTGGGGCTCCAAGACCCCCGGGCACCCGGAGTACCGCCACACCAAGGGCGTGGAGATCACCACCGGCCCGCTCGGGCAGGGTCTGGCCAGCGCCGTCGGCTTCGCGATGGCCTCGCGGCGCGAGCGGGGTCTGCTCGACCCCGACGCCGCCCCCGGCACCAGCCCGTTCGACCACGACATCTACGTGATCGCCTCCGACGGTGACCTCGAGGAGGGCGTGACCAGCGAGGCGTCGTCGATCGCCGGCACGCAGAAGCTCGGCAACCTCATGGTCTTCTGGGACGACAACCACATCTCCATCGAGGGCGACACCGAGATCGCCTTCACCGAGGACGTCCTCAAGCGCTACGAGGCGTACGGCTGGCACGTGCAGTTCGTCGACTGGACCGCCGGCCCCGACGGCTACGTCGAGGACGTCGAGGCGCTGAACGCGGCCATCGAGGCCGCGCGTGCCGTCACCGACCGCCCCTCGTTCATCGGCCTGCGCACGATCATCGCGTGGCCGTCGCCGACCAAGCAGAACACCCACGGGTCGCACGGCTCCAAGCTCGGCGCCGACGAGGTGCGCGGCCTGAAGGAGGTCCTCGGCTTCGACCCGGAGAAGTCCTTCGACGTCGCCCCCGAGGTCATCGAGCACACCCGCAAGGCCGTGGCACGCGGCGAGGCGGCCAAGGCCGAGTGGCAGGTCGGCTACGACGCGTGGCGCGAGGCGAACCCCGACCGCGCGGCGCTGCTCGACCGGCTCGTCAAGGGCGCCCTGCCCGACGGCTGGGCCGACGCGCTCCCGACGTTCCCGGCCGGCAAGTCCGTCGCCACGCGCGCCGCCTCGGGCGACGTCCTGTCGGCCCTCGCGCCCGTGCTCCCCGAGCTGTGGGGCGGCTCCGCCGACCTCGCCGGCTCGAACAACACGACCATGAAGGGCGAGCCGTCGTTCCTTCCGGCCGACCGGTCGACCCACGAGTTCGCTGGTGACATCTACGGGCGCACGCTGCACTTCGGCATCCGCGAGCACGCGATGGGCGCGATCCTCTCGGGCATCGTGCTGCACGGCCTGACGCGCGCCTACGGCGGGACGTTCTTCACCTTCAGCGACTACATGCGCGGTGCCGTCCGGCTCGCCTCGCTGATGGGCGTGCCGGCGATCTACGTCTGGACGCACGACTCGATCGGTCTCGGCGAGGACGGTCCGACCCATCAGCCGGTGGAGCACCTGACGGCGGTCCGGGCGATCCCCGGTCTGTCGGTGGTCCGCCCGGCGGACGCCAACGAGACGGCCGCGGCTTGGAAGGCCACCCTCGAGCGCACGGACGGCCCTGTCGGCCTCATCCTCACACGCCAGAACGTGCCGACCTTCCCCCGGGGCGAGCAGGGCTTCGCCGCGGCCGACGGTCTCGCCCGCGGCGCCTACGTGCTGCTCGAGGCGAGCACGGGCACGCCGGACGTGATCCTCATCGGCACGGGTTCGGAGGTCCAGCTCGCCGTCGCGGCGCGCGAGACCCTCGAGGCCGCGGGTGTTGCCACGCGCGTCGTCTCGGCCCCCTGCCTGGAGTGGTTCGCCGAGCAGGACGAGACCTACCGCAACGAGGTGCTCCCCTCCTCGGTGCGGGCCCGCGTCTCGGTCGAGGCGGGCATCGCGATGTCGTGGCACAAGATCGTCGGGGACGCCGGGCGCTCGGTGTCGCTGGAGCACTACGGTGCGTCGGCGGACGCCGAGACCCTGTTCCGCGAGTTCGGCTTCACCGCCGAGGCCGTCGTCGCGGCGGCGCACGAGTCGATCGCCGCGGCGGCCGGTGACGCCGGACCGGGCACTGCAGCGGTCCCCACCGAGAGCGGCACCGGCGACCTGTGAGCGCCTGAGCACCAGATGGGCCCTGTGCGCCTCGAGGGGCGCACGGGGCTCATCTGACGGACGCTGAACCATGACTGCCCGGTGGTGGCACATCCTGCTGCCACCACCGGGACGGGACTACCCGAGGAGATCGTCATGACCGAGCACAGCTCCACCCTCCACGCCACCGACAGCAGCAGCCTGCCGGCGCCCGTGGCCCGGCTCCGGGACGCCGGCGTGGCCATCTGGCTCGACGACCTCTCCCGCGAGCTCATCCGCAGCGGTGAGCTGGCCCGCCTCGTGGCAGAGCGGGGCGTGGTGGGTGTCACGACGAACCCCACGATCTTCGCCGCGGCTCTCGCCCACGACAGTGCCTACGACGACCAGCTCGCCACCTTGGCCCACGCCGCGACGCCGGTGGACGAGGCGGTCTTCGCCATCACCACCGACGACGTGCGGGCTGCATGCGATGCGCTCGCCGACGTGCACGCCGCCACGGGTGGCCTCGACGGCCGCGTGTCCATCGAGGTGGACCCCGGTCTCGCCCGCGACACCGACGCGACGGTGGCCATGGCGCAGCGCCTGTGGAGCACGGTCGACCGCCCCAACCTGTACATCAAGATCCCGGCGACCCTCGAGGGGCTGCCCGCCATCACGGCCACCATCGCCGAGGGGATCAGCGTCAACGTGACCCTGATCTTCTCCCTGGACCGCTACCGCGCCGTCATCGACGCCTACGAGACGGGCCTGGAGCAGGCGC
>DASXVR010000158.1:0-5466 GCA_036504175.1 Actinotalea sp.
GCGGGGGTGCTCGCGCGCCTGCCGATCTCCATGGTGGGCATCGGCATCGTGCTGATGGTGTCCGAGGTCTACCGGTCCTACGCCCTGGCGGGCTGGGTCTCGGCCGTCTACGTCGTCACCCAGTCCCTGTGCTCGCCGCAGATCGCACGCCTGGTCGACAGGCACGGGCAGAGCAGGGTGATGCGTCCCGCCATGGCGGTGTTCGTCGCCGGTCTGTGCACCCTCGTCGTGCTGGCGTCCCTCGCGGCCTCACCGTGGCTGCTCTACCTCGCCGCGGCGGTGACCGGCGCCAGCATGGGGTCGGTCGGCTCGTTGGTCCGCGCCCGCTGGTCGCACGTGCTGACCGACCCCCGCGAGCTGCACACGGCCTACTCGCTCGAGTCGGCTCTCGACGAGCTGGTCTTCATCGTCGGTCCGGTGCTGGCGACGGTGCTCGCCACGGCGGTCCACCCCGCCGCCGGCCTCGTCGTCCCGGTCGTGGCGATGGTGGTGGGCGGCCTGCTGCTGTTCGCCCAGCACGCCACCGAGCCCCCGACCAGCGCGCCCGCCCCTGGTGTGCGGCGACGGCACGTGCTGGCCTCCGCCGGGATGCTCGTCCTGGTCGCGGTCTTCGTGTGCATGGGCGCCATCTTCGGCGCGACGGACGTCGCGACCGTCGCCTTCGCCGAGGAGCACGGCCGCAAGGGGGCTGCCGGCGCGATCCTCGCGGTCTTCGCCGCCGGGTCGATGGTCTCCGGGCTGGCGTACGGAGCACGGCACTGGGTCAGCCCGCTGTGGAGGCGGTTCGCCGTCGGCATGGTCGCGCTCGCCCTCGGCGTCTCGCTCTTCTTCGTCGCGCAGAGCATCACGGTTCTCGCGCTGGTGATGTTCGTGACGGGGTTCTCCATCGCGCCCACGCTGGTCAACGGCAACGGCCTGGTCCAGCAGTTCGTCCCGCGCGCCCAGCTCACCGAGGGGCTGACCTGGGTGGGCACGTCGTTGGGCCTGGGGGTGTCGGTGGGGTCGTCGGCGGCCGGCGTCATGATCGACGCACAGGGCTCCCACGGCGGCTTCCTCGTCGTGGCCGCGTCCGCCGCGGCCGCTGTCGTCGCCACGCTGGCCTCGGTGCGCACGCTGCGCGCCGGGTCCGCCGCGTCCCGTCCGGAGGAGGTCGCGGCGGGTCGCGGCGATGACACCGCCGCGGCGCGCTCAGGCGTCGGCGAACGACCCGCCGGACAGGACGAGCTCCTCCGCGGCTGACGCCTCGAGCGGTCGGCCGAGCAGGAACCCCTGACCGTCGTCGCAGGCCAGCCTGCTCAGCTCGGCCAGCTGTGAGGGGTTCTCGATGCCCCCGCCCACCACGCTCATGCCGAGCCCGTGGGCCATCGCGATGACCGCCTCGACGAGGCCGCCCTGACGCGTGAGGTCGGTGAAGCGCTCGAGCTTGACGACGCTCACCGGGATCTGGGGCAGCCGGGCGAGCGACGTGACGGTCGCCCCGAAGTCGTCGACGGCGAGCTGGACGCCGACGTCGGCGAGCTCGCGCAGCGCGGCGGCGATGTCGGGGTCGTCGGCGACGAGTGCCCGCTCGCTGATCTCCAGGCGGAGCCGGCCCGGGGCCAGTCCGTGCCGGCCGAGGGTCTCCGCGACCACCACCGCGAACCCCTCGGCGCGCAGCTGGGGTCCGGAGACGTTGACAGCCATGCTGAGCGCGTCGGCGCCCTCGTCACGGTGACCCGACCACGCCACCAGGCTCGCGCACGCGGTGTCGAGCACCCAGGCGCCGATCGGCCCCATCAGCCCGGCCCGTTCGGCCGTCGCCAGGAACTCCAGCGGCGGCAGGGTCCCGCGGGTCGGGTTCTCCCAGCGGAGCAGGGCCTCGAACCCGAGCACGCGCTGGTCGGCGAGGGAGAGCAGCGGCTGGTAGACGAGCCTGAGCTCGTCGCGCTCGAGCGCCTGGTGGAGCTCGGCCTCGAGCTGGAGCGGCACGTCCGCTGCCTGCTCGGCGTCCTTGTCGTACACGTGGAAGTGGTTGCGGCCGCCCTGCTTGACCCGGTACATGGCCGAGTCGGCGTTGCGCAGCAGGTCCGCGGCGCTCGCGGCGGGGTCGTCGGCGACGGCTGCACCCACGCTGGCGGAGACCTGGAGCCGCACGCCGTTGTGCACGAACGGTTCCGACAGGGCGCGGACGAGCCTGTCGGCGATCTCCCGGACGTGCGCGTCGGTCGCGACCCGGTCGCAGAGCACGACGAACTCGTCACCGCCGAGCCGCGCGACGGTGTCCTCCCGTCGGGCCAGGCAGGACAGGCGCCGGGCGAGCTCGACCAGGAGGGCGTCGCCGACGTCGTGGCCGTAGGTGTCGTTGACCGCCTTGAACCTGTCGATGTCGACGAAGAACAGCGCCGCCCGGCCGGGTGAGCGCTCCATCCGCACCAGGGCCTGGCCGAGCCGGTCCATCAGCAGGTAGCGGTTCGCGAGGCCGGTGACCGAGTCGTGCAGCGCCTGGTGGGCCAGCGCCTGCTCGGCCCGCTTGTTGGACGTGATGTCCCGGGTGGAGGTGAGCACCCCGACGACGCGCCCGGACGGGTCGAACTCGGGCGAGAGCGTCGTGTGGAACCAGCCCTCGGCATCCCCGACCAGGTCGGCGTACTCGAGCTCGTCGGGCGCGCCGTTCTCGAGCACGGCACGCAGGGCGCCCTCCCAGATGTCGGCCTGGAGGCCCTCCATCCCGACCTCGCGGTCCGTGCGGCCCACGAGCCTGTCGAGGGGCACCTCGCGCAGGGCCTCGCCGGCCGGGTTGAGGTAGCGGTAGCGCAGGTCCGCGTCGTACTGGGCGATCGCGTCGGTCGAGCCGTTGAGCACGGCGCGCAGCTGGGACTCGACCCGGGAGAGCTGGGCGTTGGCGGTCTGGGCGCGCTCAGCGAGCTGGGCCATCTCCCGCTGGAGCACCACGCGCTCGGTGATGTCGCGGGAGATGCCGAAGGTGCCGATGATCGCGCCCGACGCATCGCGGAGCGGGAACTTGCTGCTCGCCACCCAGGTGTCCGACCTGCCCTCCCACGTCTCGTGCTCCTCGACGTTGAGGATGGGCAGCCCGTCGGCGATGATCCGCTGCTCGTCGGCGTAGGCCTGCTGCGCGTGCGCAGGGGCGAAGAGGTCCGCGTCGGTCAGCCCGAGGAGCTCCTCCTGGGTCCGGCCGTGCAGGGCGGCACAGCCCAGGCTGATGCGGATGAAGCGGCTCTGCAGGTCTTTGAAGTAGATGACCTCCTGGGAGGAGTCCAGGAGGTTGCGGATGCAGACGTCATCCAGGGTCGGCTCCTCGCCTGCCGTGGACGGCGTGGGGGCCTGGCTCGCGTCGTGGCTCATCGTTGCGCCTGTTCACCGGGATGGGACAAACGACGATAGCGGAGCAAACCCGACCGATCCGGGACCCTCAACCACTTCAGCGGGCGAAACGCGGGGCGTCTCCGCCGGTCAGCCGGTGGTCGCCCCGAACGCCGCACCCAGGCCGTACGTGACGGCGGCGGCGCCGGCGCCGATCGCGAGCTGGCGCAGCGCTCTGCGCAGCGGCGGGCCGCCCGAGATGAGGCCGACCACGGTGCCCGTCAGGAGCAGCGCCGCACCGACGGCAACGCCCGCGACCACGAGCGCGGCCGTGCCGGTCAGGCCGAACAGGTACGGCAGCACGGGCACCAGCGCACCCGAGGCGAAGAAGCAGAAGCTCGACAGAGCAGCGCCGATGTCCGTGCCGACCACCTCGTGGTGCTCGGTCGGCTCGGAGTCGGCGTGGAACTCGCGGCTGGCGGGACCGAGCAGCGCGATGTCGGCGAGGACCTCGTCGGCTCGTCGGGCGGCCTCCTCCGAGCTCATGCCGCGGGCCCGGTAGACGAGCCGCAGCTCGTTGCTGTCCACGTCGAGGTGGTGCAGGGCGTCACCAGCCGCGGGGCTCGGCATCGAGGCCGCGAGCAGCTCGCGCTGCGAACGGACCGAGATGTACTCGCCCGCGCCCATCGAGAGCGCCCCTGCGAGCAGCCCAGCGACCCCGGTGATGAGCACCGTCGCCGACGGCGTCCCGGCCGCGGCGACGCCGATCACCAGCGCGAGGTTGGAGACGAGCCCGTCGTTCGCGCCGAACACGGCTGCGCGGAACGTGCCCGACAGCCGCTGCCTGCCACGGCTCGCCAGGGCGCGGACGACCTCTTCGTGGATCCGTTCGTCCGCCGCCATGGTGGGGGTGGCGTCGACGTCGGCCTCGTAGGTGGCGCGGGCCTCGGCGCGTTGGGCCAGGGCCAGGACGAACACCGAGCCGAAGCGCCGGGCGAGCCAGGCGAGCAGTCGGAACCGCGGGTCGGCCCGGTGCGGGGGGCCCGCCTGGTCACCGAGCAGCGACTGCCAGTGCGCGGCGTGGCGGCCCTCGGCGTCGGCCAGGTCGAGCAGGATCTCGCGCTCCTCGCCGACGCGGTGGCCGGCGAGGTCGCGGTAGACGGCGGCCTCGGACAGCTCGTCGGCCAGGTGGCGGCGCCATCGACGCAGGTCAGCGGAGGTGGGGGTCGTCACCGCACCAGTGTCCCGTGCCCGGGGAGCGCCGCCGCCAGCAGCTCGAGCGTCGCGCGGTGCTGGTTGAACGTGTACAGGTGCAGCCCGGGAGCGCCCGCCGCCAGGACGTCGCTGACCAGCTGGGCGCCGAGCTCGGCACCCACCTCCCAGCGGCTCTGCTCGTCCTCGGCGTCCAGCCGCTGCAGGATCCAGGCCGGGACGGCGACCCCGCTGACCTCCTGGAGGCGACGCAGCCGGGCCGGGTCGTTCAGCGGCACGATGCCCGGGAGCAGCGGGATGGTGACGCCGGCAGCCCGCGCGGCGTCGAGGTACGCGACGTAGGCGTCGACCTCGAAGAACACCTGGGTGATGGCGAAGTCGGCACCGGCCTCCTGCTTGGCGACCAGGGCCTGGAGGTCTCCGCAGAGCTCGTCGGCAGGGGACTCGCGCAAGGCACCCGGGTTGGCGGCCACCGCGATGCTCAGCGGACCCGCGTCGTGCTCGGCCTCGACGTCGCGCAGCAGGGCGACCAGGTCGCTGCCCCGCTGAAGCCCCTGCGGGTGCGGCTCCCAGTCGGTGACGCCGGCGGGCGGGTCGCCACGCAGGGCGAGGAAGGTCCGGACGCCGTCCTCGATGAAAGCCTCCGCGACCGCACGTACCTCGTGGCGCGGGGCGCCGATGCAGGTCAGGTGCGCGACCACGGGGACGTCGGTGGTCGCGGCGATGTGCCGGACGACGGCCCGGGACGTCTCTCGCGAGGACCCCGAGGCGCCGTAGGTGACCGAGAAGAAGTCGGGCGCCGCGCCGGTCAGGTGCTCGATCGTCCGCCAGAGCGACTCGTGACCGGCAGGGGTGCGCGGCGGGTAGAGCTCGAAGGAGATGGTGGGGCTCGTCTCCGGCGCGGCATGCAGGCGCGCGAGGACGTCGGACGGACGCCGGGGGGTGGGCGTC
>DASXVR010000159.1:0-12275 GCA_036504175.1 Actinotalea sp.
GCCCACCCGCCTTATTTCACGCCGTGAGTTTGTTCCTTCAAGGCGTGAGTTAAGCCCACCGGCGATACGGCTGTCAAGGGGTGCGCCCCGGTGCCATGCTCACGGTCATGAGCCCGTCAGGGGTGTCCTGGCCCCAGAGCCGTGCCGACCTGCTCGAGCGGCCCTTGAGCGCCGTCCTCACCACGCACCTGGGCAGCGGCCGCCTGCAGTCGTCGGTGGTCTGGTTCTGGCAGGAGGAGGGCAGCCTCCTCCTCAGCACGATGACCGAGTTCGTCAAGGCCCGGAACATGACGGCTCGACCGCGAGCGACGCTCACGGTCGTCGCACCTGGCGGCGACCGGCGATGGGTCGAGGTCCGCGCCGACGTCTCCCCGACAGGGCGCGACCACCTGGCCGCCCTGGAGGCCGTGAGCCTGCGGTACACCGGCCTGGTCCCCTACTTCGGCGCCGTCGTGCCCGCCGTCCTCGCCGAGACCGAGCACCCCATCACCTTCCGCCTGGTCCCGCACACCGTGGTCACCGGCACGACGAGCCTCGAGGGACCGCCGACGGGTGTTCGTGAGCGCCCGCTCCCCCACCCCGCGGCCGCGCCGAGCGTGCCGCTGCCACCGAGCCATCACGACCTCTTCGACCGCGCGCTGCCGGCCGTGCTGAGCACTCTCCTGCCCGACGGCTACGCGATGAGCAGTCCCGTCCGGTGCGTCCGCGACGGCGACGAGCTCGTGATCGGCTCCACAGCCGGGCGGCCCGAGGCCCGCAACCTCCGGGCCGACCCTCGCGCGACCGTCCTGGTCATCGACCCGGCGAACAGCGGGCGCTGGATCGAGGTGCGTGGGGACGTGACCCTCACCGGCGGGCAGGGGCCGGCCGAGCGCGTCGACCCGGAGACGCCGGTCGTCGCCACGATCCGCCCGGTGCGCGTCGTCTGCGACGCCATCCACCCCTGACCCCGGGCGCCGGCGCGATCGCCGGCGTGGGAGGGGCCCTGCCGGTACCGGTCACAGCAGGCCCTGGAACGGCGGGCAGCACCGGGGTTCCCTTGCTGTTGTCGCCATCGCACGGGTCAGCGACACCCTCGACCTGAAGAAGAGACAGTCACCATCCTCAGCACAGACCGGCGACCGACAGCCACCGGACGTCCGAGCCCCGCACGGACGTCCACCGCAGGGGCGCACACGCCGCGGCCGTCGCACCCCACGGCGATCCTGGTGATCATCCTCGTCAGCTACTTCATGATCCTGCTCGACAACTCGATCATCTTCACCGGGCTCCCGACCATCGGTGCCGCCATGGGCTACACGCCCACCGGCCTGTCCTGGGTGCAGGACGCCTACACCCTCGTCTTCGGCGGACTGCTGCTGCTGGGCGCGCGGCTCGGCGACCTCCTCGGCCGCCGACGGGTGTTCATCGCCGGCCTGGCCGTGTTCGCCGTCGCCTCCTTGCTCGTCGGCGCCGCCCCGAACGGCTGGTGGCTCATCGCCGCGCGGGCCCTGCAGGGCGTCGGTGCCGCCGTGGTCGCACCGTCCTCGCTCTCGCTGCTCACCGCGAGCTTCGCCGAGGGCCGCGAGCGCACCCGGGCCGGGGATCGGGGCCAGCCTGGGTCTGGTCATCGGCGGCGCCCTGACCAGTGCGGTGTCCTGGCGCGCAGGCTTCTTCATCAACGTGCCCATCGGCCTGGCGATGATCGTGCTCGCCCCGCGCTACCTGCCCGTCACCCCGCGCAGCACCGGCACGTTCGACCTGGTCGGCGCCGTCACGGCGACCCTCGGCACGGGCGCCCTGGTCTTCGGGATCGTCAGCTCGTCGGAGGCGGGCTGGGCCTCACCCGTCACGCTCGGCTCCCTGGTCGCTGCCGCGGCGCTCCTCACGGTGCTGGTGCTCAACGAGGCGCGTGCGCAGCAGCCGATCATGCCGCTGCACCTCTTCGCGAGCCGGGTTCGCACCGGTGCGTACGTCGCCCGCATGCTCTATCTGGGCGCCATGATCGGCTTCTTCTACTTCACCACGCAGCTCCTCCAGGGCGTGCTCGGCTACAGCGCCCTGGCGGCCGGGATCGCGTTCTTCCCGATGACGGTGGTCAACTTCGCCGTCGCCATGGCCATCCCCCGGCTCACGCCTCGCTTCGGCAACGCCGCCCTGCTGGCCACCGGCGTGGCCCTCACCCTGGCGGGCATGACCTGGCTCAGCCGGGTGGGTGTGGACAGCTCCTACCTCGGGGCCGTGGCGGCGCCGATGGTCCTCATCGGGGCCGGGCAAGGTCTGGCGTTCGCGCCGCTGACCTCGGCGGGCATCAGCGGCGTCACCCGCGAGCAGGCGGGAGCGGCGTCCGGCCTGGTCAACACCGCGCACCAGCTGGGCAGCGCCCTCGGGCTCGCCGTCCTGGTCGCGGCCTCGGCCTCAGCGGGTGCGGGAGCCCCGGACCCTGTCGCGGCCCTCGCCCAGCACGTGTCCGCTGCCCTCACCGTCGGCGCTCTGCTGCTGGCCCTGTGCCTCGCCGCCACCCTCGTCCTGGTGCTCCCGTCCGGTGCGGCGGACCACCGTGAGCACCGCACCGCACCGTGAGCAGCGCCGACAGTCCCGACCAGCACCCGACCCAAGGAGAACCCATCATGCGCGCAGCGATCATCCACGGCCCGGGCGACGTCCGGCTCGAGGAGCGCCCCGAACCCACGGTCCTGGCACCGACCGACGCCCTCGTCCGCACCGTCGCCGCCTGCGTCTGCGGCTCGGACCTGTGGCGCTACCGCGGGATCCAGGACGTCACCGCGCCCACGCCCATCGGGCACGAGTACGTCGGGGTGGTCGAGGCGGTCGGCGCCGCGGTGACCACCGTCCGTCCCGGGCAGTTCGTCGTCGGCGGGTTCCTGACCAGCGACAACACCTGTCCGCTCTGCCTGCTCGGGGCGCACGCCAACTGCCAGGCCGTCACGGGCTACGACGGGTGCCAGGCCGAGCTGATCCGCGTCCAGAACGCCGACGGGACGCTCGTCGCGACCCCCTCGATGCCCGAGGACGCGATGGTCCCGAGCCTGCTGGCCCTCTCCGACGTCATGTGCACCGGCTGGCACGCGGCGGTCTGCGCGGACGTCCAGCCCGGCAGCACCGTCGTCGTCGTCGGCGACGGCGCCGTCGGTCTCTGCGGGGTGCTCGCGGCCGCCCAGCTCGGCGCCGGACGCATCATCGCCATGAGCAGGCACCCCGACAGGCAGGCTCTCGCGCGCGAGCTCGGGGCCACCGACATCGTCGCCGAACGCGGTGACGATGGGGTCGCCCGGGTCCTGGAGCTGACCGGCGGCATCGGCGCGGACAGCGTGCTGGAGTGCGTCGGGACGCAACACTCGGTCACCCAGGCGCTCCGGTCGGCCCGGCCCGGGGGGATGGTCGGCTGGGTGGGCGTCCCGCACGTCACCGACCTGCCGCAGCAGCACATGTTCTGGAAGAACGTCGGTCTGCGCGGAGGCCCCGCCCCCGTGCGCGCCTACCTGCCCGATCTGCTCGCGCGCGTCTGGGACGGGCGGATCGAGCCCGGCAAGGTGTTCGACCTGACGCTTCCGCTCGCCGAGGTCGCCGAGGCCTACGCCGCGATGGACGAGCGCCGCGCCATCAAGGTGCTGCTGCGTCCCTGAGCGCGTCAGTCCCGCTGCCGCAGGGCGCGGCGTCGGCCCTCGAGCGCCACGAGCTCGGCGAAGGCGTCGCTGTAGGCAGCCGCCTCCTGAACGGGGTCCATGCGCTGGAGCCGGCCGCGCGCATCGGCGACCTGTCGCGTGAGGCCGAGGTCCACGAGGGCGTCGACCACACCGCGCACGTAGTCCTCGAGGGCGTCCGGCCGGTCCTCCGGCAGGGGTGAGACGGCGAGCTCGGTGACCAGGCCGGCGACCGGCGCCGCCGCCTCGTCGCGCACCCGTTCCACCCAGGCCCCGGCTGCCTCGTCGGCAGCAGCAGCCAGGCCGCCGGCAGCCCGGATCGCCTCGTGCACGGCGCGGAACGCGGGGACGGTGAAGGCGTCGGGGGCGAGCGCGTCGAACGCCCCGCCGTCGACGGTCTCCGGGTGCTGGAGCACCGCCTCGAGCGCACTGCGTTCGAGGCGGGCCACGGGGTCGGGCCGGCCCTGGTCCTGCCGACCCGGCGCCGACGGCCGGGTGCGATCGGTGCTGCCCCGTCCGTCCTCGGGTCGCTCCGAGGGCCCGGGCATGCTCGAGCCGCGTCCGGCCGAGCCTCCGCCGCGTCGGTCGTCCCGTCCGTCGCGACCTGCCTGGCCCGCCTCAGGGGGCCGCCCACCGGAGGCGCGCGCGGCCTCGGCGAGCGCGTCGCGCACCGCTCCGCCGTCCATGCCGAGCCAGCCGGCCAGCATCCGGGCGTACTCCGGCCGCAGCGCCGCGTCGCGGATGCCTGCCACGATCGGCGCCGACGCTCGCAGCGCCGCCACACGACCCTCGGCGGTATCGAGGTCGTGCGCCTTGATCGTGGAACGGATGACGAACTCGAAGAGCGGCTGGCGACCGGCGACGAGCGCGCGCACCGCCTCGGGGCCCTTCGCCTGACGCAGCTCGCAGGGGTCCATCCCGCTCGGCTCGATCGCGACGAAGGTCTGCGCGTAGAAGCGCTGGTCCTCCCCGAACGCACGCAGCGCGGCCTTCTGACCTGCGGCATCGCCGTCGAACGTGAAGATGATCTCCCCGCCCACGGACGCGCCCGACGCGAGCTGGACGCCACCACCGGCCGAGGTGTCGCCGACCAGCCGCCGCACGATGCGCGCATGGTCGCTGCCGAAGGCGGTACCGCACGTCGCCACGGCTGTCGGGACCCCGGACAGGTGCGCCGCCATGACGTCCGTGTAGCCCTCGACCACCACGACCTGCTTGCTCCGGGCGATCTCACGCTTGGCGAGGTCGATGCCGTAGAGCACCTGGGCCTTCTTGTAGAGGGCAGTCTCGGGGCTGTTGAGGTACTTGGGCCCCTGGTCCTCCTCGAGCAGCTTGCGGGCGCCGAACCCGACGACGTCACCGGTGACGTCGCGGATCGGCCACACCAGGCGGCCGCGGAACCGGTCGTAGATGCCCCGGTTGCCCTGGCTCATCAGACCCGACGCGACCAGCTCGGCCTCGGTGTAGCCACGGCCGCGCAGGTGCCGCAGCAGGGTGTCCCAGCCGGTCGGTGCGAAACCGACCCCGAAGTGCTCGGCCGCCGCCCGGTCGAAGCCCCGCTCGGCCAGGAAGGTGCGGCCGACCGCGGCGGCGCCGGTCAGCATCTGCTCGGCGTAGAACGCGGCCGCAGCGCGGTGGGCCTCGAGGAGCCGCTGACGACGACCGGGCTCCTCACCCGGCCGGGAGGCACCGCCCTCCTCGTAGCGCAGCTGGATGCCCACCCGGCCGGCGAGGTGCTCGACGGCCTCGGTGAAGCCCAGCCCGTCGATCTTCTGCACGAAGGAGATGACGTCCCCGCCCTCGCTGCAGCCGAAGCAGTGCCACAGGCCGAGCTGGGGACGCACGTGGAACGACGGAGACCGCTCGTCGTGGAAGGGGCACAGCCCCTTCATGGAACCGACGCCTGCGGGCTTGAGCGTCACGTGCTCGCCGACGATGTCCTCGATCCGCGCCCGCTCGCGGACGGCTGTCACGTCCTCGCGTCGGATCCGGCCTGCCACGGCGTGAGTCTAGGCGTCCGGAGCGGGTCGCCGAGCCGGTCAGTGCCGCGGGGGGTGCACCATCCGCGCGTGCCACTCGGCGGCGCTGACGTCGGTCAGCGAGGCGACCTGGTCCACCACGACGCGCAGCCGCTCGGCCTCGTCGCCGGCACCCTCCCAGTCGTGCGCGAACGGCGGCTCGAGGGCGACCGGCGCGCGGTCCCCGACGACCTCGACGAGGTCGGCGATGATCTCGCGCTGGCGCCGGTAGAGCGGCTCCTGCTCGCGCGGGGCCATCACGTAGGTGACCGCCAGGCCCTTGAGCACGAGGATCTCCGCGAGCGTGGCGACAGGGACGACGAGCTGGGCGGCGTACCGGGTCAGGCGACCGGGCCCGTAGACCTCCCGCGTCGCGTCGATCGCTGCTCCGCAGAACCGGCCGATGAGCTCGCTGGTCATGTCCTTGAGGGAGGCGAGGGCGCGCCGCGACCCGTCGTACCCCCGCACCCAGGACTCGATGACCGGCAGCCGCTCCATCGCGCCGTAGAGGTCGTCCGCCGCGACGCCGGTGCCGTACCACTCGTGCACCTTGCGGCAGACCCGCTCGCGCACCTCGGCCTCGTCGAGCACCTCGAGCTCGAGACGGCCCCCCACCACGGCGTCCTCGACGTCGTGCACCGAGTACGAGACGTCGTCGGCGAGGTCCATCACCTGGGCCTCGAGGCAGCGCAGGCGGTCGGGAGCGCCCTCACGCAGCCACGCGAAGATCTCCGCGTCGTCGGTGTACACGCCGAACTTGGGCGACGGGGTCCCGTCGGCGAGCAGGGGTGACTGCTCGGCCGTCCACGGGTACTTGACCGACGCGTCCAGGCTCGCCCGGGTGAGGTTGAGCCCGATCGGCCGCCCCGTGGTCGGCTCCACGACCTTGGGCTCGAGCCGGGTGAGCAGGCGCAACGTCTGCGCGTTGCCCTCGAAGCCGCCGATGCCCGCGCTCACCTCGGCGAGGGCCCGCTCGCCGTTGTGGCCGAAGGGAGGGTGGCCGAGGTCGTGGGCCAGGCACGCGGCGTCGACGACGTCGGGGTCGCAGCCGAGCGCCTTGCCGAGCTCCCGGCCGACCTGCGCGACCTCGAGGGTGTGGGTCAGGCGGGTGCGGACGAAGTCGTCGCTCGCCGGCCCGAGGACCTGCGTCTTGGCGCCGAGCCGCCGCAGGGCCGACGAGTGCAGGATGCGCGCGCGGTCCCGCTCGAACGGCGTCCGCTGCTGGCTCTTCGGGGCCTCGTCCAGCCACCGCTCCCGGTCGGCACGGGTGTACCCGTCCTCGGGCGGCGGGGAGTCGGGCACCACGCAACCCTAGCCAGCGGGTGCCGGTGGCGTGCGGCGCCGGTTGACCGCGAACCAGTGCGCAGCGAACCGCACGAGCTCGCGCTGGCCCATCAGGCTCGCGCGGGCATGGCCGACGGGTCCGGAACGTTCGCCACCGGCGGCGGCGAACGCCCGTCCGACCGCGCCGAAGTCGGCGTCGTCGACCACCGGCTCCTCGAAGGCGATCCACTGCCGTCGGCCGTCGACCAGCATCGGCGCCCCGTTGCGGACGTAGGCCGTCGGCAGGCCGGAGCGCGCCTCGGCCAGGTGGAGCGAGGTGTTCTTCTCGTGCCCGACGCCGAGCAGGAGCACCTGGCCGTCCAGCCGGTCGACGGCCGACAGCGGGGAGCCCTCCCCCACCGGGTCGGTGAGCTCGTGGCGCGCCACAACCTCGGCGGCATGCGGTCCACGGGCCACGAAGGAGCGGTGCGGGTGGCTGCTGCGCACGGTCCCCGGCTGCGCGCGCAGGGCCTCGACCACCGCTCCCATGGTGCGGGTCGGGGTCCACGCGGCGTCGTACGCGGGCAGGCCGGCGCGCACGGCGTCCCAGCTGTGCGGCGGGACGCGCGGGTCGGCGAGGTACTCCGGGTCGCACAGCTGCCAGGACTGGCTCGGCATCACCAGGGTGCCGTCAGGCCCGAGGGCGTCCTGCAGCGCGAGGACCACCGTCTGCTCGCCGCCGGCGACCCAGCCGAGCCGGGACAGGCTCGCGTGGGCAAGCAGCACGCCACCTTCGCGGACGCCGAGCGCCCGGAGGTCGTCGGCCAGGCTCTCCCGCAGCACCGGGCTCGCAGCGACGGTCATGCGAGTCTCCAGATGCCGACGGCCGGACCGTCGCCCGGGACGTGCAGCCCGTCGGGTCGCACGCCGAGGGCCGGGCCGTGGAGCACCTCGGCAGTGCCCGTGGGTGCGAGGTGGGCGGGCAGGGCGGCGCCGTCCCACGGCGCACGGCTCACCGCGACCAGCACGCGCTCGTCCCGCACCTCGCGCAGGAAGACCACCGCGTCGGGCTCGACGACGGCCCACCGCAGGCCACCCTCGCGGAGCGCGCGCGAGGCGCGACGGACCTCGATGAGCGCCCGGCAGGCATCGAAGGTGCGCCGGTCCCAGCGTTCGGGCGCCTCCCACGGCATCGTCACGCGGCCGTGCTCCCCGGTGGACCCGGTGGCCCCGAGCTCGTCACCGGCGAAGATCATGGGCGTCCCGGGGTAGGTCATCAGGAGCCCGAGGCCGACCTCGACCAGCTCCGCCCCGCCCACGGTCGTCGCGATGCGGGGGGTGTCGTGCGACCCGAGCAGGTTCCACTGGTTGCCGGCCACCGACCAGGGCACCGCCGAGATGACCTCGCGCATCGTCTGCACCATCGCCGCCGCGTCGCGACGGGCGGCCGGGACCGGGAGCCCGGGTGCCAGGGCTGAGGTCCCGGCCGGGGTGAGCCACCCCCAGACGGGCCGCGCGAAGCCGGCGTAGTTCATGTTCGCGTGCCACCCGTCCCCCTGGAGGTCCGCGGTGGCGTCGTGGAAGTGCTCGCTGACCAGCAGTGCGTCGGGACGCACGTCGTGCATGGTCGCGCGGATGGCGCGGGCCACCGCACGGGTGACGTCGACCTCGCCGTACCGTCCGGTCATGTTCGCCACGTCGATGCGCCAGCCGTCGAGGCGGTAGGGCTCGTCGAGCCACCGGTGGACCACGGATCCGGGACCCTCGACCAGCCGTGCTGCCAGGGCAGGCTCGGTGTGGTCCAGCGTGGGCAGGGAGCGGTGCCCGAGCCAGCTCGCGTACCCGGGCTCGGTCGTCGTCCAGTGGTAGAAGGACGCCTCGGTGCCCGCCCGGTCCGCCTGCGCCGCCAGGAACCACTCGTGCCCGACCCCGGTGTGGTTGGTCGTGAGGTCGCCCATGATCCGCATGCCGCGCGCGTGGACCGCCCTCGACAGGGACGCGAGCGCCTCGTCGCCACCGAGCAGCGGGTCGACATGGTCGAAGGTCGTGGCGTCGTACCGGTGGTTCGACCGTGAGGGGAAGAACGGCGTCAGGTAGAGGACGTCCACCCCGAGCCGCTGCAGGTGGTCCAGGTGCTCCTCGATGCCTGCGAGGTCACCGCCGTAGAGCTGGGTGCCCGTCCTGCCGACGGCTCGCGGCTCGTCGTCCCACTCGGCGGGCTCGGCCCAGTCCGGAGCCGGCCGGACAGCACCGGAGCGCGCGAACCTGTCGGGGAACACCTGGTAGACGACGGCCTCGCGCGCCCACGCCGGCGCGGACCCGTGCACCGTCAGCCGGAAGTCGGCGGCGTCGGTGACCTCGCGGGCGTGCAGGCCGAGGCCGTTCAGCCAGCGGTAGCCGTCGGGCTCGTCCAGCAGGAACCGGTACGACGTCACCGGGTTGCGCAGCTCGAGGTCGGCGGCGTACCACCTCTCGTGCTCGTCGGCGCTGTCCAGCCGGGCCGCCACGAGGCGCGGCTCCCCGTCCACCACGGAGCGCAGGTGCACCGACCGCACCGGTCGTTCGAGCGGGACCCGGATCCGCACGCGGACCACGTCGCCGAGCGCACGTTCGCCGGGCTCGACGAAGATCTCGCTGCCGTCGTGGTGCACGGCATCGAGCAGACGAGCCCCGCTCATCCCTTGACGGAGCCCGCGGTGAGCCCGCCGACGATGTACTTCTGCAGGAAGATGAACAGCAGCACGACCGGGATGGCGCTGATGACGGCGCCCGCGGCGAACAGCCCCCAGTTGGCCGACAGCCTGTCGGACACCCACTGGTAGAGGCCGACGGCCAGCGTCCAGTTCTTCTCGTCCTGCAGGATCAGCTTGGCCAGCAGGAAGTCCGAGAACGAGCTGATGAAGGACAGCAGCGCGACCACGGCGAGGATCGGCGAGACCAGCCTCAGGATGATCGTCCAGTACACCTGCGCGTGCGAGGCGCCGTCGATCTTGGCGGCCTCGTCGAGCTCCTTGGGCACGGTGTTGAAGAACCCGTACATGAGGAACGTGTTCACCCCGAGGGCACCACCGAGGTAGACCATGATCAGGGCGAACTTGGAGTTGAGGCCCAGCGCCGGCACCACGTCGCCGAGCGAGAGCAGCAGCAGGAAGACCGCCACGAAGGCGAGCAGCTGGGGGAACATCTGGATCACGAGCAGGCTGGTCAGCCCGACGCGGCGCCCGGTGAACCGGAAGCGGGAGAACGCGTACGCCGCAGCAGCACCCATCAGGACGGTGGTGATGGCTGTGATGGTGGCGATCACCATCGTGTTGGCGGCCCAGCTCCAGAACCGTGTCGCACTCAGCGCCTGGTAGTTGGCCGTGGTCACCGTGGCGAACATCTTGTTCGACCCGGTGAGCGTCCCGCCTGCGGAGACCGAGGCGGAGATGACGTAGACGATCGGGAAGGCGGCGAAGACGATCGCCGCTGCGGCGATGACGTACCGCCACCCGAGCTCGGACCACCAGCGGCGGCCGCGGGGGCGGGTGTCGTTCGCCTTCGCGATGAGGTCGGCGTGCGCGGACGACGAGGTCACTGTCTGGATGGCGGCCATGTCAGTTGATCTCCTCGAGCGAGCGGGTCCTCTTGAAGCTGATCACCGAGATGGTCGCCACGATGACGAAGATGACGATCGACAGCGCGCTCGCCAGACCGAAGTTCTTGGCGGCGCCGCCGTCGAGCCCCGACACGGAGTAGACCATCGTGATCAGGATGTCCGTCGAGCCGACGGGCACCGACGCGTCCCCGAAGCGCGGGTTGCCCTCGGTGAGCATCTCGATGATGTTGAAGTTGTTGAAGTTGAAGGCGAACGAGGAGATCAGCAGCGGCGCCGTCGCGACGAGCACGAGCGGCAGGGTGATCGACCGCCACATCCGGGTGCGACCGGCGCCGTCGATCTTGGCGGCCTCGACGAGCTCACCGGGGATGGACTGCAGGGCGCCGGTGCAGATCAGGAACATGTAGGGGAAGCCCGCCCACACCTGGACGAGCAGGATCGCCGCCTTGGCGAGCCACGGATCACCCAGCCAGTTGAGGTTGGCTCCGCCCAGCAGGATCGTGTTGATGAAGCCGAAGTCCTTGTTGAGCATGCCGCGCCACAGCAGGTACGACATGAACGCCGGGAAGGCGTACGGGAGGATCAGCAGCGACCGCAGGACGCGGCGGAAGCGGATCCTGTCGTCGTTGAGCACCACCGCCAGGAACAGGCCGACGAAGAACGTCAGCGCGACCGAGAGGACCGCGAAGACGATCGTCCACACCAGGACCTTGAAGAACGGCGTGGAGTAGCGCGAGTCGCCGAAGGCCTTCGTGAAGTTGTCGAACCCGACGGTCACCCTCCAGCCGACGTTGAGCGTGGAGCCGTCCGGCGCCTGGAAGTTGCCCTTGGCGTTGGGGGTGTAGACCACGCCCGTCTCGCGGTTGGTCATCGTGTCCGCCGCTGAGTCGTAGGTCAGCACCGAGCGGAACACGTACCCGGACCGGGCGTCCTGCGTGTGGATCGAACCGTCCTCCGCCTGGTCGGAGAAGCCGACCCGCAGGTTGGTGATCTCGTCCTGGCGCTGCAGGATGTCCTGCCTGCTCAGGATGGTCCAGCCGGGCACCTCGGTGATCTTGCCGTCCGCCTGCTTGGCGTCGGGCGCGTCGGCCATGGGCTTGTCGGCGGTGCCCACCCGCACCTTGTCGCCGTCGACGATCGCGAAGCCGAGGCCCCCCGGCCCGGTGACGACGGCGAGCGGGTAGGTGGCGCTGTCCTGGACGCGCTTCTCGTTCTGGATGAGCAGCGCGTCGATCGCGTGCTCCTTGGTGGAGTTGTGCCCGTCGCCGTAGTTGGTGAACGCCACGTAGCCCGTGTAGCCGACGACGAAGACCTGGTAGACGAGCAGGAACGCCAGGCCTGGCAGGAAGTACTTCATCGGCACCGCGCGCCGGCTGAAGTAGACCCAGTTGGTCAGCACCAGCAGCGCCACCATCACCCACATGACGGCGAGCGACTGCTGGGTCCAGGCCGCCAGGATCACGTAGACACCGAGGGCGTCGACGAGGCCGATCAGGATCAGCTTGATGAAGAAGCCCCGGGTGAAGTTCCGGGCGTGCGAGGTGCCGCGCCTCGGCGGCTCCGACCACTCCTGTGTCAGCGACGGGTCGGCAGACCTGACTGTCTGCGGGACCTGGGACGAGCTCATCGGGTCCTCCGTGGTGTAGCCGGGCCGCGTCCTTGCGGTCCCCGTGCCGGTGCTGCGCGACGCGGTGCCGGAGCCCGGTCGTGGGTCGTCATGCACGTGGCGCGCAGCCGGTTGTCCACCGGCTG
>DASXVR010000160.1:0-3557 GCA_036504175.1 Actinotalea sp.
TACCGGCGCCCCTACCTGACCAACGACGAACGAACCAAGGCCTTCACAACCTGGCTCGAGCACTACAACACTGGCCGACACCACCACGCCGTCGGCGCCCCACCCATCACCCGACTGTCACCAACGTGATGGCCGAGTACAACTAGACGTTGCGATGACGCACGCGCGCATACCGAGGAGCTGAGCTTCGTGCCGGACCGCATGTCCCCTGACGACTTCCACCTGCTTGTCCGCGGTGATACGCCGGATGATCGGCCGCCGGACGACCCCGCCGGCCCCGTCACGACCCCCGCTGCGCCAGCCCATGGGCGGGGGCGGCGTGTGCTCGTCGGCCTCGTCGCCGTCGCCCTGGTGGGCGTCGGCTTCGCGGGTGGCGCGTTGACGAGGCCCGATGCCGAGCCGGGTCCGGCCGCGGCACCGCAGAGCTCACCATCCGGCGCGCAACCATCGGCATCTGCGCCGGCGCCCACCCCGACGCCTGTGCCGGTCGCGGTCATGCCTACAGCGCCGGTCGTCGTTCCGGCCGGTGTCGGCCCCTCCGAGCAGCCCGGGACCGATGAGTCATCCGGTACAGGGACGGACGGCTACGGCGGCTACTCCCGCACGCACTTCACGCTGGGCAGCCTCACGCCGGCGCCGGGCGGTGCACCGACCCACGCACCGGGGTTCGGGTACGACCCCCGCTCTGTCTACAGCGCTGAGACGGTGGCGCGCCTCGCGGGTGTCCTCGGCGTCTCGGGCGATGCCGTCAACGACGGGTGGCAGTGGCGCGTCGGGGCGGTCGACTCCAGCGGTCCGGACGTCAGACTCAACATGGACCCGTTCGCGATCTTCTGGTACTTCAACCCCGTCGCGTACGTCGGGTGGTGCGACCCGTCCCAGGGGACGTGCGCGAGCGTGCCGGCCGGTCCGTCAGCAGATGAAGCGACCAGCGCCATGCGCGCCGTCATGACCGGTGCCGGGGTCGACCTCGACGGGTACACCTTCACCGCGTCCACCGAAGGCGTGGGCAACACCCGCGTGACCGCCGTACCGCCGGGGCACAAGCTCGAGGACTACTCCAGCCGGTCCTGGGAGGCCGTCTACACGGCCAAGGGCCTGAGCTCACTGGGTGGAAGCGTCGCGCCGCGGGTCAGCCTCGGCGAGTACGCCCTGGTCTCGCCCGCCGTGGCGGTCGGGCGACTGTCGGACACGCGGTTCACGCCGACCTGGTGGGCGGGGGCGCCCGAGGGCGCGATGGAGTCGGGGCAGGGCGAGGTCACGAACCCGCCGGCGGCGCCTGCTGCGGGGTCGAAGATCCCATGGGACGTGCAGGAGGCGGTCATCACCACGTGGGAGTTGACGACGGCCACCTTCTACGGCCCCGACAGGGCTGCGTACGACCTTCCGGCATACCGTCTCGGGACGGGAACCGGGTACTTCTGGACCGTCCTCGCGGTGGCCGACAAGCACCTGGCCTTCTGACCGGACCCGCGCCTCGCTCAGCCGAGTCCGGCGACCCAGCCTGCTCCGAGAGCCAGGACGCGTCCGTCACCCGAGCTGATGAGCCCGTCCGTCCCGGCGGGCAGCGAGGCCGTCCATGCGACGGCACCTGTCCGGAGGTCGTGCGCGGCGAGGAGCTCCTGGCCGCCCTGCGTGTGTCGGAGCAGGACGCGCTTGCCGTCCGTGAGCCCGAGCGAGCCCGGGTGCTCGGCCAGCCCTGTCACGGTCCAGAGCGCCGTGCCGGTGCGGACGTCGAGAGCCGTCGCGACGGTCCCGTCGACGAGGACGGCGATCCCCTTCTCCAGAACGCTCACCTGAGCCGTCGCGCTGTGCTCGGCCTCCCACCGCAGGGCGCCGGTCTCGACGTCCACGGCTCCGACACTCGTCGGTGAGGTGGCGACGAGCACGAGCGACGGCACCGAGCCGTCGTCGACCCCGACCTCCAGGGGCGGACCAGGGATGGGCACCTCGCTGTTGTCGGCGTGGACCACCGCACCGGCCCCACCCGGGAAGACGTCGCCCGGGCCCGGCACCCGGTACGAGCCCCAGACGACCTCGAGGCCGCTGCGCGGGAGGAGCCGGCGGTCCACGGCCACGACCTGGGGCGGCAGGGGCTTGGTCACCTGCAGCTGGTGGCCGCTGTCGAGGGAGTAGGCCAGCGTCCCGGCGTGGCTGGCGATCGTCAGGACGCCCCGCTGCCAGTCCGCGAACCTCAGACCGCGGGCGTCGGCAGGAACCACCTCGCGCCGCCACTGGATGTCACCCGTCACGGGGTTCCAGCGGGTCAGGCGCAGGGTCGCGTCGTCGGCCGCCGTCACGAGCAGGAGGTCGCCGTCGTGCACGTGCGAGGCCACGAGCGCGCCGGTGACCCTCTCCGTGCGGGTGGGCTCGCCGGACCCGCCGTCCAGCACGGTGATTGTCGTGCGGCTCGTGCCGTCGCTCCCCTGCTCGTCCGCGAGGCGTTCACCGAGGGGTGTGCCGCTCAGGCAGATGACGTCCGTGACGTCGCGCTCGGGTGAGACCAGCCGCTGCGGGTCGACAGGGGGGAACACCTGCCCGGCCTCCTCCGCGAGCGGGCGGCAGACCTCGGTCGCGCCACGGGCGGCGGGGGGACGCTCCCACTGCACCTCGCCCGTCCGCGAGTCGACAGCCCGCGTCCCGTTCGCGTCCCGGAGCAGCACGAGGGAGCCCATGGTCCCCGTGACCTCGGTGGCTTCCGTACGCCAGTGCTCGGTGAGCGGTCCATCGAGGGGCAGGAGCACCACACCGCCCCGGCCGAGCCCTGCCAGGAGGGTGTCGAGGACGCTCTGACGCACGTCGGCGAGGGTGGCGAACCCGATCAGGACCAGCGCCGCGACGACCAGCGCGACGCGGTTCCGGCGGCGATGCCGTCGCCGGGGCCGGTCGGTCGGCCGGCCCGCTGCCGGCCGTGCCGGGGCGTCGGCGTCCGCGACGTCGACGAGCTCGACGTCGACCGCCTCAGCCGCGCGGGCGGGACCCCGCAGCAGTCCCATGGTCGAGAATAACCCGCGGCCCTCGCCACGCCTCAGCCCGCTCGTGCGGTGCGAACCTGCGAGCCGGCCGTCCCATGACTCGTCCCTCGCCGGGAACACCGCACCGTGCTCGGACGTTCAGAGGGCAGGATGAGACGATACGAAGAGCTTGAGACCGATGACGGCGTGATGGTCCGCTACCGCCGGCACGACAACGGTGGCGGCCTGGTAGCGCCCTCAGCCGCGGTGGACGCGAGCACCTGGGTCGCTGAGACCGCCTGGATCGACCCCGAGGTGCGCGTCGGTGCCGACGTGCGCGTCGGCGAACACTCCTGGCTGGAGCGCGGCGCCCTCGTCGGGCGGGGTGCCCGACTGGGCTCGCACGTGCACCTCGGACGGGGCGCCAAGGTAGGAGCCGGCGCTCGCATCGGGGCGCACGTGGAGGTCGCGGCAGGCGCGCGGATCCCGCCCGGGGCCGTGGTGGCCGCCGAGACGCGGGTCGCGGCAGCACCGGAGGAGAAGGCCCGCACGACGCGCCGGTTCCGGCTCGCGGCCTGACCTGGCCTGCTCCTCGACCGGCGT
>DASXVR010000161.1:0-8401 GCA_036504175.1 Actinotalea sp.
ATCATCTCCGCGACCTGGAAGGCCATCTCCAGCGACTGCTGGTGGTTGAGGCGCGGGTCGACCAGCGTCTCGTACCGCCGCGCCAGACCGGCGTCGTCGATCTCCTCGCTGCCCCCGAGCACCTCGGTCACGTCGTCGCCGGTGAGCTCGATGTGCAGGCCGCCGGGCACGGTGCCGAGCGAGCGGTGCACCTCGAAGAAGCCCCTGACCTCGTCGAGCACGTCCGCCAGCCGCCGCGTCTTGTAGCCGCTCTCGGAGGAGATCGTGTTGCCGTGCATCGGGTCGCAGACCCAGGTGACCGGCCGTCCGGACGCCGCGACCTTCTCGACGAGCCCCGGTAGCGCCTCACGGATGCGACCGGCGCCCATGCGCGTGATGAACGTCAGGCGCCCGGCCTCGTCGGCCGGGTTCAGCTTGTCCATCAGCGCGAGGGCGTCGTCGGCCGAGGTGCTCGGGCCGAGCTTGACGCCGATCGGGTTGCGCACGCGTGACAGGAAGTCCACGTGGGCACCGTCGATCTGGCGGGTGCGCTCGCCGATCCACACGAAGTGGGCGGAGCAGTCGTAGGCGGTGCCGGTGCGCGAGTCGATCCGGGTCAGGGCGCGCTCGTAGTCCAGCAGGAGCGCCTCGTGGCTCGAGAAGAACTCGACAGTTTTGAGAGCGTCGAAGTCCGCCCCGGCGGCAGCCATGAACCGGATCGCCCGGTCGATCTGCTCGGCGGTCTCCTCGTAGCGGGCGTACGCCTTGTTCGCCAGGAAACCGCGGTTCCACTCGTGCACGCGGCGCAGGTCCGCGAAACCACCTGTGGTGAACGCCCTGACCAGGTTCAGGGTCGCCGAGGACCGGTGGTAGGCGTCGAGCAGGCGGTGCGGGTCAGGCGTGCGCGCCTCGGGCGTGAACGGGTGCCCGTTGACGGCGTCGCCGCGGTAGGCGGGCAGGGTCACCCCGTCGCGCGTCTCGTCGTCGGAGCTGCGCGGCTTCGCGTACTGGCCCGCAATCCGGCCCATCTTGATGACGGGCAGGCTCGCGCCGTAGGTGAGCACGACGGCCATCTGGAGGATCGTCTTGATCTTGTTCCGGATGTTGTCCGCGGTCGCCTCGGCGAAGGTCTCCGCGCAGTCGCCGCCCTGGAGCAGGAAGGCCTCCCCGCGGCCGGCCGCGGCGAGCTTGCCCGTGAGGACGTCGGCCTCGCCCGCGAACACCAGCGGCGGCAGGGACGCGAGCTCGGTCGTCGCCCTGACCACTGCCTCCGGGTCCGGCCAGAGCGGCTGCTGCTGGGCGCCCAGCTCACGCCAGGCGTCCAGCCCGCGCACCCGGGCCGGATCCGGCTCGACGCTCACGAGCTGCTCACCGGGACGAGCGGCTGCCCGATGCCCTCGAGCATGGCGCCGAACCAGGGCTGGGTGACGTCGAAGGCCTTGCCACCGGCGATGCGCGGGAAGGCGATGGCCTTGAGCTTGTCGCCGTCCTCCTCGTCGTGGCCGACCACACCGGACTCGCCCTTGAGGGCGGACTCGACGGCGAAGTCCGTCATCGACTTGATCAGACGCAGGTCCTCGGCGTTGGCCGCGGCGGCGCGCGAGTAGTAGCCGCTCTTCTGCACCATCGTCTTCTCGGCGCCGAGGAGCTTGGCGAACTGCTTGGCGAACCACTGGCCGGGGTTGATCGTGTCCAGCTTGACGTGGCCGAACGGGTCGCGCTCGACCTTCTCCCCCGCGGCCTCCAGCTGCGCCACGATCTCGTGCATGCCGGCGCCCTCGGACAGGAAGATGTTGACGTTCCCGACCTCGTCCATGATCGTCCGCAGACGCTTGGCCTCGCCCGGGATGTCGAGCGCGAGCTCGGGCACGAAGACGGCGTGGACGTCCCAGCGCTCACGCGACAGGCCGATGCTCGGGACCCACTCCTGGGTGTCGAGCCACTTGCGGTAGTCCGCGGCAGCGGCGGCCGTCAGCCACCCGCAGTGGCGGCCCATGACCTCGTGGACGATGAGCATACGGTTGCCCGAGCGGTGCTCGCCGATGATGTTGCGCGCGAAGCCGGCTGCCTCCTCGGCAGCGGTCCAGGCACCCAGCGACTGCTTGATCGGCACGACGTCGTTGTCGATCGTCTTGGGCAGGCCGACGACGGTCAGCTCGTAGCCGTTCTCGTGCAGGTAGGCGGCCAGGTCCGCGGCGGTGGTGTTCGTGTCGTCGCCACCGATGGTGTGCAGGACGTCCACGCCGTCGGCCTTGAGCTGCTCGGCGGCGACCTGCAGGGGGTCCTGGCCCTCCTTCACCAGGCCGCGCTTGACGCAGTCCTTGGCGTTGGTGAGCTTGACGCGCGAGTTGCCGATCGGGCTGCCACCGAAGCGGTGCAGGATGCCCGCGTTGGCCCGCGCCTCGGCGTCGACGACGACCTTCGTGCCCGTGAGCAGGCCGTGGTAGCCGTGCTGGTAGGCGATGATCTCGATCTCCGGGGCGATCTCCGTGTACCGCTCGATGAGGCCACCGACAGCCGAGGACAGGCAGGGGGCGAAGCCACCGGCGGTCAGCAGGGCGACACGACGAACCGACATGGGAGACACCTCTCGTTGATCTGCACGCAAACCCCCGAAGCATGGGGGACGACCGGATGGACGTCGCCGGGCCGTTGGTCCTGCCAGGTCGGCCCCGGCGGACCGGGCGTCATCCTACTGACGGAGCCTCGTCGTCCTGCGGCGGGACCGGAACCTGGACGTCGGGGACGGGACGGCCCCCGGGCGCGTTGGGTCCGACGACCGGTGGCGTCGGGTCCTGCTGGCCGTGGCCGGAGGCGATGCGCGCCTTGGCCGTGGCCGCGTAGATGTCCACGTACTCCTGGCCGGACAGGCTCATCAGGGCGTACATGATCTCGTCGGTGACCGAGCGGAGGATGAACCTGTCGTTCTCCATGCCCTTGTAGCGGCTGAAGTCGAGCGGTTCGCCGATGACGATGCCCAGCCGCATGGGCGTGGGGATGACCTGGCCGATGGGCTGCGCGACGTTCGTGCCGATCATCGCGACGGGGATCACCGGGACGCCGGCCTCGAGGGCCATCCGCGCGACACCCGTCTTGCCGCGGTAGAGGCGACCGTCGGGGCTGCGGGTGCCCTCGGGATAGATGCCGAAGAGGTTGCCGGACTGCAGCACCGCCAGGCCCGTGCGCAGCGCAGCCTCACCGGCCTTGCCGCCCCCGCGGTCGACGGGGATGGTCCCGACACCGCGGAAGAAGCCTGCCTTGAGGCGGCCCTTGATGCCGGTGCCGGTGAAGTACTCCGCCTTGGCGATGAACTGGATCTTGCGCGAGAGCACCAGGGGCAGGACGAAGGAGTCGATCACCGCGAGGTGGTTGCTCGCCAGGATCGCGCCACCCTCCTGCGGGATGTTGTCGATCCCGCGCACCCACGGCCGGAACATCACGCGCAGCAGCGGACCCGCGACGATCCGCTTCATGAACCAGTAGAACAACCCGTCACCTCCGCCGGGACGCCCGCACGAGCCGCGCGCAGCGTCGCTCCGACTCTAGAGTGCTCTGCATGGCCGCACGTCCGCACGGCGCCGACGAGCCTGAAGCTGTCGAGCCCGATTCTGCGCGGCACAGCCCTGCCCGACCGGGTCCGGACGGCGCCGAGGAGCCCGTGGTGCCTGGCGACGAGCCCGCGAGCCCTGCCGACGGGCCGCCGAGCGCGGACGACGAGCCCGTCGATTCGGCCGCGGAGGACCTGGGCCGTGCGGGCGAGGACCTGAGCGGTGCCGGCGAGCGACCGAGCGCTGACGTCGAGGGTTCGGAGCCCCCGGCCGGGCGTGAGGACCATGGCGAGCCCCTGCCCGGCGACGACGAGGACCTGCTGAGCTCCGACGTCGAGGCCCGCTGGCTCGAGATCGTCGAGCAGCTGACCACCGCCGACCCGACGGCCGACCCAGCACCACGCGCCAGCCGGCGCCGCGACGACCCGGCCGCCGTCGAGCCAACGCCGGAGGCCGGCACTCCCCCGGGCGGGTACGCCCGCATCGTGCGCGGTGTGGATCCTGAGCGCTTCCGCGCGTGGACGCCAGACCCGGACGTCGAGGAGGCGGAGGACCACTTCGAGCCTCCCGACCCGGGCCCCGTGCTCTCGGGCGACCCGCTCCTGACGCTGGCGTGGACGGCAGTGGTCGGAGTGCCCCTCCTGCTGCTCTTCTCCGTGGTGGCCTGGCGCGACATCCCCACCTGGCTGCTCGAGGGCGCCGGGGTCGCGTTCCTGTGCGGGGTCGCCCTGCTCGTCTGGCGCATGCCCAAGGACCGCGACGACACCAGCGGACCGGGCGCCGTCGTCTGACGCCTCGCGGGCGGCCCGCGGGTGCGGGCTAGGCCGATGGGGGCGGCGGGACGCGCTCACCGACGCGATCGGGCGTCACCCGAGCGGCCGCAGCGCCCACCACGACCAGCACCGTCACGGCCACGCCGACCAGGACCTGCGAACGCAGCAGTCCCCACGCCGCAGCCACGCCACACGCGACGACGACCATCGGCGTGAGGGCGTGGCGCCGCTCGACCCGGGCGGCACTCGTGACGAGCAGCCCGACGGCCACCACGAGCAGCGTGCCGACGGCGACCTCCTCGAACGGTGGGAGCAGGATCACAGTGCTCTGCCGGACCTGGCCGACCACGATCCCGGACGACAGGTTGACCGCGGACGCCAAGGCCAGGGCGGCCGCGGCCCACACCGGCTGCGCCGAGCCGACATCGGGCCGACCACCAGTCCGCCGTCCGGCTGCCACCAGCACCACGGCAGCCCCCGCGGCAGCCCCCAGGAGAGGCCAGGGGACGGGATAGTCCAGCTGCGTCGCATCGCCGGGCAGCGGCACCACAGGAGGCGGGCTGGCCTGGAACGCGAATCCGACTCTGTCCCAGGTGCCGTCCCCAAGGCGCACGGCCAGGCCGTCCTCCGCGTTCGCTGCCACCACCACGAACCCGTCATCGGTGGTGAGCACCGCCACGTCCGCGGTCCAGATGTTGGCCCGCGGGCTGTAGCGGTCCGCCAACTCAGCGACGACGTCCTCCTCGACCGACCACTCGGTCTGCCACGTCGCGCCCGCGTCATCGCTGCGTTGCACGCCCAGCCCATGCTCGACCGGTCGGAAGCAGACCTGGCCGTCCTCCGTGCACGCCGAGGGGCGCTCGTCCCGTGGGACGGCGGCCAGCTCGTCGACCCGGTCCGAGAGCGCCACCTCGCGTGGTCCGGTGAGCTGCTCCCACGACACACCGTCCGCGCTGATGCTTCCCTCGGCGACCAGCACGCCGTCGATGACGAACACCTGCGTCACGGACTCGCCGTGCGGGGCGCTGGTGGCAGCTGTCGCGACGACGGCCAGTGGCAGGACGACCATCCAGCGAGCCGGGTGCACTGCAGCTCCCCCGGCATGGCTCGAGCCCCCACGCGACCGCGACGTAGCCCACGCCACGGCCAGCGCCGGCAGTGCGAGGAGATCGGTCTGGTCGGCCAGCACGACACTGTGCCCGGCGAGCGCGGTCAAGATGCTGGACGCCACCGCAGCGCCCACCGGGATCGTCTTCGCCGCCACGAACACCACACCGACCACGGCCACACAAGCCGCAGGCAACCGAGACGTGCCGGCGTGCGGCCGCCTCCCGCCGCGAGTAGCGGCGAGCGCGAGGGTCACCACCACGCCCAGCAAGGGCGGTGCGACCACCAGCCATGCGACGTCGGACAGCTTGCCCGTCCACCACGACCCGTAAGCCGCCTTGAGCACGTGGTCGTTCACCACCAGCAGCAGCAGGGCGGCACACGTGACCGGGTGGACCAGCCACAGCAGGGCCAGCCGTATCGACGTTCCGCGTTCCGGCATGGCCCCCCGTTTCGCCGTGTGGGACGACAATCGCGTATCCGGGGCTGCCATGGGACGCGAACCCGTTACAGGAGGGTCACGGACCGGGCCAGCGGGAGACCACCGACCCGAACGGTCGGGTGCGCGCGAACTGCTACGGGGGCGGCAATCCGATCGCTGGGCGAACCTCTGCGCGGTCGAGCCGGTGGGGTCGGCGCCGCGAGCGCAGGCGCCGTCCGTGGTCAGCCCTTCTTCAGCTCCTCAGCGAGCATCACGATGATCCCGCTGGGGCCACGCACGTAGGCGAGCTTGTAGACGTCTCGGTAGGTGGCCACGCCGCGCAGCGGGTGACAGCCGTGCCTCGCGGCGATCTCGAGGGCCTCGTCGATGTCGTCGACCGAGAAGGCGACGCGGTGCATGCCGATCTCGTTGGGCCGCGTGGGCTCCGTCTCGATCGCGTCGGGGTGGATGTACTCGAAGAGCTCGAGGCGACCGTTGCCGTCTGGTGTCTGGAGCATGGCGATGTTGGCGTGGTTGCCGTCGAGGCCGACAGCGGTGTCCGTCCACTCCCCACTCACCGTGTCCCGGCCCAGGACGGTCAGCCCGAGGTCGGTGAAGAAGGCGATCGTCGCCTCGAGGTCTCTGACGGCGATGCCGACGTTCTCGAGCTTGATGGGCATGCGTTGCACGCTACCCGGGACGCCGGCCGGTCCCTCGTGGCGACCTGACGGGGCTCACCGGCACCGACGACCGCAGGCCGCTACTCGGTGCCGGTGGCAACAGCCCGGTCAGAGGCGCGCGAGGTCCGCCGCGCCGACGATGCCTGCGTCGTTGCCCATCGAGGCGAGCTCGATGCGCGCCTCGGGGCGGAAGCCGCGACCGGACAGCTGGGCAAGGAACCCCGCACGCGCCGGCTCGATCAGCAGGTCGCCGGCAGCGCCGACACCTCCGCCGACGACGACCAGGGCGGGGTCCAGCAGAGCCGCGACGGACGCGGACCCCTCACCGATCCAGCGACCCAGCTCGGCGAGCAGCTCGATGGACAGCGGATCACCCTCCATCGCGGCGGCGGTGACCGACGGGCCGGTCACGCGGTGCGCCTTGCCCCCGGCGAGCTCTAGGAGCCGCGCGGCACGGTCCGGGTGGGTCGCTGCAGCCATCCGGGCGTCACGAACCAGCGCGCTCCCGGACGCGTACTGCTCCCAGCAGCCGTGCAGCCCGCACCCGCACAGGTGGCCCTGCGGCACGACGCGCATGTGCCCGACCTCCGCGGCGACGCCCCACGCGCCACGGACCAGGCGGCCGCCGACGACGAGGGCGCCCCCCAGGCCGGTCCCGACGGTCAGCAGGAGCATGTCGTCGACGTCCCGGCCGGCACCGAAGCGGAACTCCGCCCAGCCGGCCGCGTTGGCGTCGTTCTCGACGACGATCTTGACGTCGGTGCCCAGGACGGCGGCCGCACGGTCGCGCAGCGGGTGGTCACGCCACGGCAGGTTGGGCGTGATCAGGACGGTGGCCTGGTCGGAGCTGATGAAGCCGGGCGCAGCCAGGCCGATCGCACCGATCTCGTGCTGGGCCATGAGCTCCTGGCAGACCTCGATGACCGCCTCGTCGACGCTCTCGGAGGTCTCGGACGCCGTCCGGCGACGGGTCTTGGCGACGATGACGCCGTCCTCGTCGACAACTCCTGCCGCGATCTTGGTCCCGCCGATGTCCACACCGATCGCGTACATGTCCGTCCTTGCTGAAGAGGGGGCGTTCCCGAGCTACTCGTCGGGTGGCAGGGTACCGACCCGAGGCCGCCTGCTGCCGGGACGATCAGGTTCTGTAAGGTCGACGCAGCCATCCGTCTGCCACTGGAGCCAGCATGGACGAGTTCACCAGCAAGTCCCTGATCGAGATCGAGCCGACCGAGAACCTGAACGTCATGCTGGCGCGTCGGGTCGCGGACCGGCCGGACGAAGCCCTCATCGAGCACAAGACCACGACCGACGGTCCGTGGATCCCCATCTCGGCACGCGAGTTCGACGCCGAGGTGGTGGCGGTGGCAAAGGGGCTGGTCGCGCTCGGGGTCGAGCCTGGTGACCGGGTGGGGATCATGAGCAGGACGCGGTACGAGTGGACGCTCCTGGACTTCGCGGCGTGGACCGCGGGCGCAGTCCCCGTGCCGGTCTACGAGACGTCGTCGTCCGAGCAGGTCCAGTGGATCCTGCAGGACTCGGCGGTGAGCCTCATCGTGGTGGAGTCGCGGGTGCACGCCGCGACCGTCGAGGAGATCCGGTCGACCGTGCCCGAGCTGACCAGGGTGCTGGTCCTCGACGACGACGCCATCGGCGAGCTGACGGCGGCGGGGGCTGACGTGCCGCTCGAGGAGATCGAACGGCGCCGCGTGCTGGCCACCACGTCCGACGTGGCGACCATCATCTACACCTCCGGGACGACCGGCCGCCCGAAGGGCGCCGAGCTCACGCACGGCAACTTCGTCTACCTGTCGCGCAACGCCGTCGCCCGGCTGGGTGAGGTCTGCCCGCCCGGATCGCGCACCCTGCTGTTCATGCCGCTGGCCCACGTGT
>DASXVR010000162.1:0-3231 GCA_036504175.1 Actinotalea sp.
CCGGTCACCGGCGCGACGGTCAACACGTCCGGCTACCTCGTCGTACGCGCCACGCGGGTGGGGGAGGAGACGATGCTCGCCCAGATCGGGCGGCTCGTCACCCAGGCCCAGACCGGCAAGGCGCCGGTCCAGCGGCTCGCCGACCGGATCTCCGCGGTGTTCGTGCCCGTCGTGATCGTCCTTGCCCTCGGCACGCTCGCCGTGTGGCTGCTCAGCGGCGCGGACATCCAGCAGGCGTTCACCGCCGCCGTCGCCGTCATGATCATCGCCTGCCCGTGCGCTCTCGGGCTCGCGACTCCCACGGCGCTGCTCGTCGGCACGGGCCGCGGCGCCCAGCTCGGCATCCTCATCAAGGGCCCGGAGATCCTCGAGTCCACCCGTCGGGTCGACACCGTGGTGCTCGACAAGACCGGCACCGTCACGCAGGGCCGCATGGAGCTGGTCGACGTCCTGGTCTCCGAGGCCGACGGCGCACCCGACCAGGACGAGGTGCTCCGGTTCGCCGGCGCGGTCGAGGCGCTCAGCGAGCACCCCATCGCCCAGGCGATCGCAGCATCCGCCGCCGAGCTCGCTGCAGCCGGCCCGCGCACGACCACCGAGGTCGGCGAGGACGGCGTCGTCATCGGCTCCGACCAGGTCACCCAGTTCACCAACGAGGCCGGCCGCGGCGTCGTGGGTGTGGTGCGGACCGCGCACAGCGGGCTCGGGATGGGTCGGCGCGTCCTCGTCGGCCGACCGGCCTGGCTGCGCGACGCGGGGGTGGACACCACGCCGCTCGACGCCGCCTTCACCGCGGCCGAGGCCGACGGCGCGACGGCTGTCATGGCCGCGTGGAACGCCGTCGCGCAGGGCGTGCTGGTACTCCGCGACCCGGTGAAGCCGACGTCCGTCGAGGCCATCGACGAGCTGAGGCGGCTCGGGCTGCGGCCCATCCTGCTCACCGGTGACAACGCCGGTGCGGCACGGGCCGTCGCCGCGAGCGTGGGCGTCGAGGAGGTCATCGCCGAGGTCTTCCCGGCCGACAAGGTCGGCGTGGTCCAGCGGCTGCAGGAGCAGGGCCGGGTCGTCGCGATGATCGGCGACGGCGTGAACGACGCCGCGGCGCTCGCCCAGGCAGACCTCGGGCTCGCGATGGGTACCGGCACGGACGTCGCCATGCAGGCGGCGGACATCACGCTGGTGCGCGGCGACCTGCGCTCCGCCGGGCAGGCCATCCGGCTCTCCCGGAGCACGCTGCGCATCATCAAGCAGAACCTGTTCTGGGCGTTCGCCTACAACGTCGCGGCGATCCCGCTAGCGGCGTTCGGCCTGCTCAACCCGATGATCGCGGGGGCGGCGATGGCGTTCAGCTCCGTGCTCGTGGTGAGCAACTCGCTGCGGCTGCGCTCGGCAGCCTGAGACGAGAGGCGGGCGCCCGCGAGCGCGGACGTCCAGCGGAGCCCGGTGGTCGCGACCGCCGGGCCCCGCTCACGTACGTTAGGCCCGTGCACGACGACGACTCCCCCATCGCCACCGGCACGGGTGGCGCCGACGCCCCACGCGGGCCCGACGGCACCCTCGCCACACGCGTCGACCCCGCCCCCGCCCCGTCGGCCGGGGCGTGGCGCCGACGGCTCAGCGCCGAGGTGTGGATCGTCCTCGGCCTCTCGCTCGGCCAGTCCGGCGTGTACGCGATCGTCAACCTCTACGCGCGGCTCACGGCCGAGGTCCCCCTGGCGCAGCAGACCGCGACGCTCAACCCCAGCCGGTCGCCGCGCCCGTACCTCGACCTGACGTATCAGCTCCTCGGCATCGGCTTCGCGGTGGTCCCGGTCGCGCTGGCTCTCTACCTGCTGTCCTCGCACGGCCGCAGCGCCGTCCGCCGCATCGGCCTGGACCGCACCCGGCCCGGTCGCGACCTCCTCGTCGGGCTGGGACTGGCAGCGGTCATCGGTGTCCCGGGCATCGGGCTCTACCTCGCGGGCCGCGCCCTGGGCATCACCGTCCAGATCCACGCGTCGGGGCTCAACGCCCTGTGGTGGACGGTCCCGGTGCTCGTGCTGTCGGCGCTGCAGAACGCGCTGCTCGAGGAGGTCGTCGCCGTCGGCTACCTGATCGAGCGGCTGCGCGAGCTGCGCTGGGCCACCCCGGCCCTCGTCGCCGCTAGCGCCCTCCTGCGCGGCAGCTACCACCTCTACCAGGGGCCCGGGATGGCCATCGGGAACGTCGCCATGGGCATCGTCTTCAGCCTCTACTACGTCCGCACCCGACGGGTCATGCCACTCGTCGTCGCCCACACGACGCTCGACGTCGTGTCGTTCGTCGGGACGGCGATCGCCCCGCACTCCCTCCTGGTGCTGCTCGGCGTGGCGTGAGCTCCCAGCCGGGAACCCCGCTCCCACCGCGTCCGCCCGACGCGCGGGGAGCCCCCGCGGGTGAAGTCCCGGCGCCGATCCGCTCATCGGCCCCCCGTCACAGTCGATTGACGGGTGACCGCTCCTCCCACGCGGCGACCGACGGCTCAGGGACAGTGGCGATGGCACGACGGCACGCGGACGCAGCGCCCGCCGCCCCTCCTCCTGTGGAGAGCGCCGTCGCGGTCCCTCGCCGCATGCGCACCGTCCTGGGCAACGTCGTCGGCTTCCTGGTGCTGCTGCCCCTCTTCCAGTGGCTTCACGACGCGGGTCTGCTCGTCGGCCCTCCCTGGACCCTCGCCGCGCTGGTGTGCGTGGCCGGGATCGTCAGCACGGTGTGGTTCCAGCGGCTCCTCGGGCACGGCGACCTGCACTCGCGGCCGATCCTGCGGCTTGTGCTCGGCTACGCGATCTTCTCGACGTTCACCTGGGTCGCGGGCTGGAGCTTCCTGCTGCCCGCCGCCATCGTCGTGGTCGCCGTGCCACACATCCAGCGGTCCGGTAGCCGGGTGTGGCGACCGGCGGCCGGCCTGGCCGTGCTCTTCACGCTGGCCAGCGAGCTGGGCGTCCAAGCCGACGTCGTCCCCACGATCCTCACGCTGCCGCAGAGCCACGTCGCTGCGATCTGCACGCTCCTCATGGCGCTGCTCGCGATGGCCAACGTCGGCATGTCGGTCGGTGACCGCGAGCGCGCCGGCCGGGCCCTGGCCCGCGCGGAGGCCCGTCTGCGGGCGCTCATGGACAGCTCCACGGACGTCCTCACCGTGAGCGACGCGGCCGGGAACCTGACCTACGTCAGCCCCGCGCTCGAGCGCTCCATCGGCCACGCACCCGAGGC
>DASXVR010000163.1:0-5510 GCA_036504175.1 Actinotalea sp.
GGCCCCCTGTCCCTGCAGGGCGACGATCTCGCGGAGGATCACCCCGGCCGTCGCGCTGGACAGGCCGCCGATCCCCTTGAGCTCGGCCTTGCCCTCGTCCGAGACGAGGTGCGCGATGACCGCCTGGAGGTCCTTGAGGTCGAGCAGGGCGAGCCCCTGGCTGTCGGCCCAGTGCACGATCAGCGCCAGGCTCGACGCCTGGGTCTCGTTCAGGCCCAGGATCTTCGCGAGCAGCAGGGGACCGAAGTCAGTGACGGTGGTTCTGATGGGTGTGCCGGCACCCTGGCCGCCGAGCGTGAACAGCTCGACCGGGAAGGACTGCGGCTGCCAGTCCTGCCCGACGTCCGCCGCCCTCGTCGCGAGCCTGTCGTTGGTGGTGCCCGGGGTCCCGATCCCTGACAGGTCGCCCTTCATGTCCGCGAGGAACACCGGGACCCCCGCTGCCGAGAGGCCCTCGGCCATCAGCTGCAGGGTGCGGGTCTTGCCCGTGCCGGTGGCGCCGGCGACCAGCCCGTGACGGTTCATCATCGCCAGCGGCAGCGCGACGAGCACGTCCGGGTGGGTCGTGCCGTCGTCCACCAGCGCACCCAGCGCCAGGGACGCGCCCGGGAAGGTGTAGCCGGCCCGGACCTGGTCCGCCCACGCGGCGTCGCCGGTCGGCGCGGGTGCAACGGCGGGACGGGCAGCGGCCGGTGGTGCCGCAGCGGGTGGGGCAGCGGCGGGCGCCTGACCGGCGGTGGCGGCCAGCCTGGCCTGGGCGAGGGCAGCGCGCGCGGCGGCCGCCTCTGCCTCGGCCCGGGCCTGCACCGCGACGGCTTCAGCGGCGGCGGCGGCCGCCTCTGCCGCGGCGAGCCGAGCCGCCAGGTCGTCCGTGGTGCCGGCGCTCCCGGTCGTCGCCGAGGTGCCGTCGGGAGCGTCGGAGGGTGGCTGCTCGTTCATGCCGTGAGCGTAGCCGGGGCACCCCACGCCGGCCCGGCCCTCGTCTGTCCCTTTGCGGAGACGCAGGTTACGCTTCCGTAGGTAGACCGATCCGATGTCGTGCTGGCCGCACCGCGTCGCCCCCTATCAGACCGGACACACATGGACATCAGCAGCACCACAGCCCCCGTCAGCGCGGACGAAACCCTTGGTCAGCGAGTGTCCCGCCCACGGGACCGCGCGGTGAGCGAGTTCACCGCCCTGACCAGGACGGTCCAGGAGGCCGGCCTGATGCGGCGCCGCTACGGCTACTACTGGACCCGCTTCGTCGTGCTGACCCTGGCCCTGGCGGGCCTCCTCACGGCCCTGGTGCTCCTCGGGCCCTCCTGGTGGCAGCTTGCTGTCGCAGCGGGTCTGGCGTTCGTCCTCGGCCAGGTCATGTTCCTCGGTCACGACGCCGCGCACCGCCAGATCTTCGCGTCCGGACGCTGGAACGACTGGGCGAGCCTGGTCATCGCGAACCTCTACGCGGGGATGAGCTACGGCTGGTGGCAGCACAAGCACAGCCGGCACCACGCCAAGCCGAACCAGGTCGGCGCGGACTCCGACATCGATGCGGGCGCCCTCGTCTTCACCACCGAGAACCTCGCGGCCCCGCGCACCGGCATCAAGGGCTGGTTCGCCCAGCGCCAGGGCTGGTTCTTCTTCCCGCTCCTCCTGCTCGAAGGCCTGAACCTGCACGTGTCGGGTGTGCGGACGATCTTCGGCCGCGGCGAGGTCAAGCGTCGTCCGGTCGAGATCGCCTTCGTCACCCTGCGCCTCGGGGGGTACCTCGCGCTGGTCTTCTGGCTGCTGCCCGTCGGCATGGCGTTCGCGTTCCTCGGGGTCCAGCTCGGGCTGTTCGGCCTCTACATGGGTGCCGTGTTCGCGCCGAACCACAAGGGCATGCCGATCGTCCCGAAGGACGCCCGCATCGACTTCCTCCGCCGTCAGGTGCTGATGAGCCGCAACGTGGCCGGCGGCCGCGTGATCGACGAGTTCATGGGCGGCCTCAACTACCAGATCGAGCACCACCTGTTCCCGAACATGGCGCGTCCTCACCTGAAGCACCTGCAGCCCATCGTCCGCGAGTTCTGCGCGAGCCGGGGCATCGCCTACACCGAGACCACGATGGCTAAGTCCTACATGATCGTGATCCGCTACCTGAACCGGGTGGGCCTGGCAGCCCGCGACCCGTTCGAGTGCCCCCTGACGGCCGAGTACCGCTCGCGCTGACAGAGCCGCACGGCTCGCACCGACCGCATCGAGCGTGTGGGCGCAGGCCGGTCGCCGTCGCCCGGCGCCGCGCCACGCTGACGCAACCCACCGGTAACCTGTGCGGGTGCACACCCAGCAGTCGGACCTGACACCCTCCAGCGCCCAGGACGGGCCCGGCAGCCGCGCGGACAGCGCCGCTGCGGCCGAGACCCCGTACCGCTACACGGCCGCGCTCGCGGGGGAGATCGAGGCGCGCTGGCAGGAGCGCTGGGACGCCGAGGGCACCTTCCACACGCCAAACCCGACAGGCGCCCTGGCCGACGGCGCCGACGCCGCGGGTGAGCCGTTCTTCATCATGGACATGTTCCCGTACCCCTCCGGGTCCGGCCTGCACGTGGGACACCCGCTCGGCTACATCGGCACGGACGTCGTCGGCCGCCACCACCGCATGTCGGGCTACAACGTGCTCCACGCGTTCGGCTACGACGCCTTCGGGCTGCCGGCGGAGCAGTACGCCGTCCAGACGGGCCAGCACCCCCGGGTCACCACCGAGGCGAACATCCTGACGATGCGCCGGCAGCTCAAGCGCCTCGGCCTCGCCCACGACCCTCGCCGGACGTTCGCCACCACGGACAGCGACTACGTGCGCTGGACCCAGTGGATCTTCCTGCAGATCTTCGACGCCTGGTACGACGACGACGCTCCGCGGCCCGACGGCGGGACCGGGCGGGCACGCCCCATCGCAGAGCTGGTCGCCGAGCTCGACGCGGGCACCCGCGCGGCGTCCGACGGCTCGGTCTGGTCCGAGCTGGACGACGTCCAGCGCCGCCGTCTTCTCGACGAGCACCGGCTCGCCTACGTGTCCGAGACGCCGGTCAACTGGTGCCCCGGGCTGGGCACGGTCCTGGCCAACGAGGAGGTGACCGTCGACGGTCGCTCCGAGCGCGGCAACTTCCCCGTCTTCAAGCGCAACCTCCGCCAGTGGAACATGCGGATCACCGCGTACGCCGACCGGCTGATCGAGGACCTCGACCTGATCGACTGGCCGGAGAAGGTCCGCGCGATGCAGCGCAACTGGATCGGCCGCTCCGAGGGTGCCCAGGTGCGCTTCGAGGTGATCGGCGGCCAGGAGATCGAGGTCTTCACCACCCGGCCGGACACGCTCTTCGGAGCGACGTTCATGGTCGTCGCCCCGGAGCACCCGCTGCTGGACGAGGTACCTGCCGAGTGGCCCGACGGGACGCATGCGCGGTGGACCGGTGGACACCGGTCGCCCGTCGCCGCCGTCGCGACGTACCGCGCGCAGTCGGCGGCCCGGACGGCCGTGGAACGCCAGGCCGACACCTCCAAGACAGGGGTCTTCACGGGGCACCTGGCGCTCAACCCCGTCACCGGGCAGCCGATCCCGGTGTTCACGGCGGACTACGTCCTGATGGGCTACGGAACCGGCGCGATCATGGCCGTGCCCGGCGGCGACGAGCGCGACTTCGACTTCGCCCAGGCCTACGAGCTCCCCGTAGTCCACACGGTCGCGCCGCCGGAGGGCCACGAGGGGGGCGCCTGGACCGGTGACGGTCTCGTCGTGAACTCGGCCGGTCCCGAGCTGAGCCTGGACGGCCTGGACGTGCCGAGCGCCAAGGCAGCCATCGTCGCGTGGCTCGAGGAGCGTGGCATCGGTACCGGCACCGTCACCTACCGCCTGCGCGACTGGCTGTTCAGCCGCCAGCGCTACTGGGGCGAGCCGTTCCCGATCGTCTACGACGAGCACGACCTGCCGATCGCGGTCCCGGAGAGCCTGCTGCCGGTGGACCTGCCCGACGTGCCCGACTACTCACCGCGGACCTACGCCGCCGACGACGCGCACTCGACCCCCGAGCCGCCGCTGGGGCGCAACCTCGACTGGGTCGATGTCGAGCTGGACCTGGGTGACGGACCGCGCAGGTACCGCCGGGACACCAACACCATGCCCAACTGGGCGGGGTCGTGCTGGTACTACCTGAACTACCTGGACCCGAGCCGTCGCGACGTCGTCGTCGACCCCGAGCTCGAGCGCTACTGGATGGGACCCCACCACAACGCCACCTCGGGAGCGTCGGGCGGTGTCGACCTGTACGTGGGCGGCGTCGAGCACGCCGTCCTGCACCTGCTCTACGCGCGCTTCTGGCACAAGGTCCTCTACGACCTGGGCCACGTCTCGAGCATGGAGCCCTTCCGGAAGCTCTTCAACCAGGGCTACATCCAGGCGTACGCCTACAAGGACGTGCGTGGCCAGTACGTCCCCGCGGCCGAGGTCGTGGAGGACGAGGCCGTCGCCAGCGGTTTCACCTGGGACGGGCAGGAGGTCTTCCGCGAGTACGGGAAGATCGGCAAGAGCCTGAAGAACAGCGTGACCCCGGACGAGATGTACGAGGCGTTCGGTGCCGACACCTTCCGGGTGTACGAGATGTCGATGGGACCGCTCGACGTGTCGCGGCCGTGGGACACCAGGGCGGCGGTCGGCTCGCAGCGCTTCCTGCAGCGGCTGTGGCGCAACGTCGTCGACGAGGTCACGGGTGCCGTCGTCGTCACGGACTCCGCGCCCGACCTCGAGACGGCTCGGCTGGTGCATCGCACCATCGCCGAGGTGCGCACCGAGATGGACGCGATGCGGTTCAACACCGCCATCGCGCGGCTGATCGTGCTGAACAACCACCTGACCGGCCTGGCGCAGGTGCCTCGGGAGGCGGTCGAGGCCCTCATCCTGCTGCTCGCGCCGCTCGCGCCGCACATCACCCAGGAGCTGTGGGAGCGGCTGGGTCACGCCGAGGCGCTCCTGCGCACCCCCTACCCGGTGGCCGACCCGGCGATGCTGGTCGAGGAGACCGTCACCTGCGTGGTGCAGGTGCAGGGCAAGGTGCGTGACCGGCTCGAGGTGCCACCGTCCATCGGTGACGCCGAGCTGACCGAGCTGGCGCTGGCCACGGCCGGGGTCCAGCGGGCCCTCGACGGACGGGCCGTGCGGACCGTGATCGTGCGGGCGCCGCGGCTGGTCAACGTCGTGCCCGTGTGACGGTCCCGACGCGGGTCGCCGTCGTCACCGACTCCACGTCCTCCCTGCCGCCGGCGCTGGCCGCCGCGGCTGGCGTGGTGGTGGTGCCGCTCGACGTCATCATCGACGGGACACCCCACCGCGAGGGCGTGGACCTCGATGCGGACCTGCTGGCCGTCGCGCTCCGCGACGGTGCCGTCGTCACCACGGCGCAGCCCGGGCCGGAGGCCTTCGCCAGGGCCTACGCCGCGGCCGTCGCAGCGGGCGCCGACGAGATCGTCTCCGTCCACCTGTCCGGAGCCCTCTC
>DASXVR010000164.1:0-1511 GCA_036504175.1 Actinotalea sp.
CCCCGACGCACGAACGGCGGCTCGCTCGTCGCGAACCGCCGTTGTCGGGTGGAGCTGAGGGGATTCGAACCCCTGACCCCCTGCATGCCATGCAGGTGCGCTACCAGCTGCGCCACAGCCCCGTTGCCCCTGAGGGCTTGAGCAGTCTAGGCGAACCCAGGCCCCAAGAGCCAATCCGCTCCCCCGGGTGCTGTGGACCCTCCCCGGACCACCGGCGACTCACGCTCGCAGTGCATCCGCCGCACTGCTCGGCAGGCTCTCGGAGCGGACCCCGGCGTCCCAGTCACTCATCTGGACTGACGGACCCCGGTTGTGGGACTCGAGGCGCCATGCGGGTTCGGAGCCCTCGGAGTTGCTCCTGATCACAGCCCAGTGGGCGTTGCTGAGACCGACCAGGCCGCGCCAGGCGAGCGGGTCCAGCCCGAGCAGGGCCGTCAGACCCAGCGTGATGGCCGCACCGTGCGCGACCACCACCAGGGCGCCGTCGGGATCGGTGCGGCCGGCGTGGTCCGCGACCGCCCTGGCGACCCGCTCGGCCACGGTGGCGCGGGTCTCGGCGCCGGTGCGCTGGGGGTCACGGCCGGCGCGCCACACCGAGTACTCGTCCGGCCAGCGGACGGAGATCTCGTGGGCAGTGAGGCCCTCCCAGTCGCCGAAGTTGCGTTCCCGGAGCCGTTTGTCGAGCTCGACGGTCAGTCCGGCTCGGGACGCGACCGCCTGCGCCGTGGCCCGGGCGCGGACCAGGTCCGAGCTGACGATGCGGGTCGGGCGGTGCCGTCGCACGAGCTCGCGGGCCGCTTCCCGGACCTGCCACTCGCCGACCTCGTCCAGCGGGATGTCGACCTGCCCCTGGAGGCGTGCCGACGCGTTGTACTCGGTCCGGCCGTGGCGCAGCAGGATGACCGTGCGAGACGTCACTCCGTCTCCACCGTCCCGTCGCCTCCTCGGGCGTCCGGGGGAAGATCGATGACCGGGCAGTCCGCCCAGAGGCGCTCGAGCGCGTAGTAGATCCGGTCGTCCGCGTGCTGCACGTGGACGACGACGTCGCCGAAGTCCAGCAGGACCCAGTGGGCCTCGCGCACGCCCTCCCGACGCAGCGCCTTGACCCCGCGGGCGTGCAGAGCCTCCTCCACGGCGTCGACGATCGCCGAGACCTGGCGTTCGTTGGTCGCCGACGCGATGAGGAAGACGTCGGTGAGGACGAGACGTTCGCTGACGTCGAGGGCGATGATCTCGACGGCCTTGCGGCTGGAGGCGGCACGAGCCGCCTCCAGTGCGATGTCGAGGGCTCTTTCGGTGGCAGGCACTACTCCCCTGTCGTCGGGCTGGTCCAGCCGTCCGCCCAGATGGCGGTGCTGGTCGGGTACGTACCGGCGCCCTCGGCGCCGGTCGTCGGGGTGTCCCGCAGGAGCACCATGTAGACGAGCATGCCGAGGATGAAGGCGACCACGATCAGGACGGCGGCGTGCAGAAGGATCGAGAGCGCCCGACGCCGGGCCGGAAGCTCGGCG
>DASXVR010000165.1:0-16999 GCA_036504175.1 Actinotalea sp.
GCAGGGACGACGAAGGCCCCCGACGCAGCGTCTCCGCTGGTCAGGGGCCTTCTTCACCGGTCGGGGTGACAGGATTTGAACCTGCGCCCTCTTCGTCCCGAACGAAGCGCGCTACCAAGCTGCGCCACACCCCGGTGGAGCCTGACAAGGATAGCCCAGGCCAGGGGCCCCGGTGAAACCGCTTACCGGGCGACGAGCGTGAGGAGCGTGGCCTCCGGTCGGCAGGCGAAACGGACGGGTGCGTAGGGCGACGTCCCGAGGCCCGCCGAGACGTTGAGCCAGGTCGACTCCTCGCCCCACGGCTCGTCGGGACGGGGCCCGGGCCAGCCGTGCAGACCCTTCGCGCGGCGCGTGTCCAGGTCGCAGTTGGTCACCAAGGCTCCCCAGCCCGGCAGGCAGAGCTGGCCGCCGTGGGTGTGCCCGGCGAGCACCAGGTCCGTACCGTCGGCATGCATCGCGTCGAGGACCCGGCGGTACGGGGCATGGGTGACGCCGAGGTGGAGGTCCGCGGGGTGGTGGTGGCCGCGGACCGCCGGGAACCGGTCCCGGTCGAGGTGCGGGTCGTCGACGCCGACGAGGGCGACCGTCCGCCCGTCCACCTCGACGGCGTCGCGCCGGTTGGTGAGGTCCTTCCACCCGGCGGCGCGCAGGGCGATGGCGAGCTCGTCGGCGGGGAGCCGCTCGTGCTCGGTGATCCGGCGGTGGCGGGCGTCAGGGGTCAGGTAGCGCGCCGGGTTCTTCGGCTTGGGGCCGTAGTAGTCGTTCGACCCCATCACGAACGCGCCCGGCAGCCCCAGGAACGGCTCGAGGGCGTGCAGGAGCGGCGGCACGGCGTCGGCGGACGCCATGTTGTCGCCGGTGTCGACGAGCATGTGCGGATCGAGCGCGGCGAGGGACCGGATCCACTCCACCTTGCGGTGCTGCCCGGGGGTGAGGTGCAGGTCGGACAGGTGCAGGACCCGCAGGTCAGGCTGACCGGCGGGCAGCACGGGGACGGTGACGCGTCGCAGCGTGTACCAGTGGGCCTCGACCAGGCTCCAGGCGAGGCCGGTAGCACCGAGCGCTGCGACCGCGCCGAGCGTGGAGAGGTGACGCGTGGCTACGGGTCTCACGGGCCGCCGTGACCGCCGCCGCCGCCGTTACCGGGGTTCCCTGGCTGGGCGCCGCCGTCCGTCGTGGCCGGCGCCGGAGGCTGACCGGACGAGACGACGATCGTCACCAGCGAGCCCTTGGTGACGCTCGAGCCCGCGGCGGGATCGGTCCGTGCGACCGTGCCGGCAGGAGCCGCCGACGCCTCCTGGTTGGGGGACGTGCGCGCCGTGAAGCCCGCCTTCCTCAGGATCGCCGTCGCATCGGCCGGCGATCGTCCGGCGACGTTCGGCACCGAGACCCGCACGCCCTCGACCTGGTTCTTGCCGGCCGGCGGGAACTGGATGACGGGTGCACCGTCGAGGGCCTGCACCATGAACCGCTTCCAGGTCGGGCCGGCGATGCTCGAGCCGTACACGTACTTGTAGTACACGCCGTTGATCGTCTTGAACTGGACCGGGATGAAGCCCTCCGAGTACCCGACCCACACCACGGCAGCGAGCTGCGGGGTGTACCCGGCGAACCAGGTGTCCTCGTTCCTCGAGGTGGTGCCGGTCTTGCCTGCCGCGGGGCGGCCGGGCAGGGCACCGATGGCCTTGCCGGTGCCTTCCCACACGTGGCTCAGCGCGTAGTTCATGGCCGACGAGATCTCCGGCGCGAGCACGGTGCGGCAGTTGGCCGGCGGCACCGGCAGCTCCTTGCCGTTGGCGTCCTGCACGCTCGTGATCGCGATCGGCTCGCAGAAGGTGCCGTTCGCGGCGAAGGTCGCGAAGGCCGCGGCCATGGTCAGAGGGGCCACGGAGTCGCTGCCCAGCACGTTGCCGGGGACGACGTTGAAGTCCTTGCCGCTCGCCTGGTGGATGCCCATCGACTTGGCACCCTCCATGATCGCGCAGAGGTCCAGGTGGGTGGCCATCTCGACGTAGCCGGAGTTCACGGAGTTCTTGGTGGCGTCGAGGACGCTCATGATGTTGCCGTTGCCCTCGGCGTTCGCCGGGTTCCAGGTGCCGTTGCCGAGGCCGGTGCAGGGGGCGTTGAACTCCTTGAAGTTCCGCTCGCGCTTCGTGGCGTTGATCATCTCGCCGAGCGCGTGGCCCTCCTTCAGCCACTCGACCAACGTGAACGGCTTGAAGGTCGAGCCGGGGGCGAAGCCGGTCGAGGAGCCGTAGGCCGCATCGGTGTTGAAGTTGACAGCCGTCTGACCGGGGCCGCCGTCCTTGGCAGGGTTGTAGATGCGGTTCTGCGCCATCGCGAGGATCTTGCCCGTGCCGGGCTCCACGACGGAGATGGCGGACGAGACGCCCGACGGGTCGTCGATCGGGATGCCGTTCTTGACCTCGCGGTCGGCGATCTCCTGCTGACGCGGGTCCAGCGTGGTGTGGATGGTCAGGCCACCGCGGTAGAGCAGACGGCCCCGTTTCTGGGGGGTGTCGCCGAAGGCGGGGTTCTGCGCGATCACCTTGGTGACGTAGTCGCAGAAGTACCCGGCGTTCGCGACGGCGTTGGCGGTCTGGCAGCCGAGGCGCGTCTGGCCGATGACCAGGGTGGCCGCAAGCGGCGTCGCGATACCGGCGTCGTACTCGGCCTGGGTGATGTACTTCTCGCGCAGCATGTTGTGCAGGACGACGTCGCGCCGCGCCTGCGAGGCCTCGGGGTTGCGCTCGGGGTCGTACTCGCTCGGGCCCTTGGTGATGCCGGCGATGGTGGCCGCCTGCAGGTAGTTCAGGTCCTTCGCCGAGATCGAGAAGTAGTGCTGCGCAGCGGCCTCGACGCCGTACACCGACAGCCCGAACTGGGCGATGTTGAGGTAAGCCTCGAGGATCTGGTCCTTCGTCATGCGCTGCTCGAGCGCGACCGCGACCTTGGCCTCCTGGAGCTTGCGGGCGTAGCCCTCGATGCCCTGGTTCTCCCGCGCTGCCGCGATGGCGGCGTTGCGCTCCGCCTCGTTGTCGCTGTTGAGCGCGGCCTGGATGAGCGCGTTCTTCACGTACTGCTGCGTGAGGGTCGAGCCGCCCTCCTTCTTGCCGCTCTGCATCAGGTTGGTGACCAGGGCGCGTCCCATACCCGTGAGGTCGACGCCGCCGTGGTCGTAGAAGCGGCGGTCCTCCGTCGCGATGACGGCGTTGCGCATCTGCTGCGAGACCTGGTCGAGCGTCACGACGATGCGGTTCTGGTCGTAGAACGTCGCCAGGACGGTGCCGTCCGCAGCCAGGATCGTGGACTTCTCCGACAGGGCCACCTGCTCCAGGTCCGTCGGGAGGGAGTCGAACATGCCGACGGTGGTGTTGGTGACGCCGCTCGTGGTCGCCACGGCCGGCATCACCAGGCCTGCGGTGAGCACGCCACCGAGTCCGGACATGAGCACGAAGGCGATGAGCAGGCCCAGCGCCTGGAGCGCGTTGACCTGGCGGCCCGGGCGTGGACGGGCGGGAGCAGGGGACACCATGCTCCTCAGAGTACGTGAGGCGTTCTGTGCGGCGAGGGCATCGGCGGTGCCCGGATGTGGAGGGTATGTGGTGACCTGCAGGTGGGAGGCCCTACGGCCCATCTGATCGTTCCGATAGACCCCTAATGTTGGTCGGGTCCAACGGAGGAGGTTCGGTGATCGACGACAAGCACTGGACCGCGTTGGGCGCCTGCAGGAACGCATCTCCGGATGACCTCTTCGTCGAGGGAGCCGCCCAGCGCGCGGCCCGCGAGGTGTGTGCGACCTGCACCGTGCGCCTCGAGTGCCTCATCGACGCCCTAGACCACCGGATGGTCTTCGGGGTCTGGGGCGGGATGACCGAGCGCGAGCGCCGCGCCCTCCTGCGTCGCTTCCCCGACGTGACCTCCTGGCGCGAGCAGCTCGAGGCCGAGCCCGGGCTGGTGTCGTGGTCGGGTGGCTACCGGGCTCCGGCGCGTCACCACGAGGTCCAGGCCAACGGCACCGGCGGGCGCACAGCCGAACCGCCCCGGCACCCGGAGCACGAGTCCGCCCGAGGCCGGTAGCGTCTGCGCATGACCACGTGGGAGTACGCAACCGTTCCGCTGATCGTCCACGCCACCAAGGCGATCCTCGACCAGTGGGGATCGGACGGCTGGGAGCTCGTCCAGGTCGTCACCGGCCCCGACGGCAACGGGCTGGTCGCCTACCTCAAGCGGCCCAAGGCATGAGCATCGCGCAGCGCCTGACCGAGCTCGGCATCTCCCTGCCGCCCGTGGCGGCGCCGGTTGCCGCGTACGTGCCGGCCGTGCGCACCGGGAACCATGTCTGGACCTCCGGGCAGCTCCCGTTCGTCGACGGCGCGATGGCCGCGACGGGCAAGGTGGGGCTCGGCGAGGGTCTGGTGGACCCGCAGGTGGCCGCCGGCCTGGCGCGGGTCGCCGCCCTCAACGCCCTCGCTGCCGTGGCCGAGCAGGCCGGCAGCCTCGACCGGGTCAAGCGCGTCGTCAAGCTCGTCGGCTTCGTGGCGAGCGACCCGTCGTTCACCGGGCAGCCGCAGGTCGTCAACGGTGCGAGCGAGCTGCTGGGGCAGATCTTCGGCGAGGCGGGCGTCCACGCGCGCAGCGCCGTCGGGGTCGCGGTGCTCCCGCTGGACGCGTCGGTGGAGATCGAGCTGATCGTCGAGCTGCGCTGAGCCTCGAAACGCTGAGCCTCGAAACGCTGAGCCTCGTCGAGCTGCGCTGAGCCTCAGCGCGCGCGGCGCTCCAGGCGGTCGATGTCGAGCAGGACGATCGCCCGGCCCTCGCGGCGCACCCACCCGCGTGAGGCGAAGTCGGCCAGTGCCTTGTTGACGGTCTCGCGGGACGCCCCGACGAGCTGCGCGAGCTCCTCCTGGGTGAGGTCGTGCGCGACGCGCAGACCGTCCTCGACGGGCTGGCCGAACCGCGTGGACAGGTCGAGCAGCGCCTTGGCGACCCGGCCAGGGACGTCGGCGAAGACCAGGTCTGCCAGGGCCTCGTTGGTGCGACGCAGACGTCGGGCCAGAGCTTCCAGCAGGTGCTTCGCGACGGCCGGGTACTTCTCGAGCCAGCCGATCAGCTCGTTGTGGCTGAGCTCGAACAGCACGGCGTCGGCGACGGCGGTGGCGGTCGCGGTGCGCGGGCCCGGGTCGAAGAGCGAGAGCTCGCCGAACATCTCGGCCGGCCCGAGGATCGACAGGAGGTTCTCGCGACCGTCGTTCGACCGGCGGCCGAGCTTCACCTTGCCGGAGCCGATGACGTACAGCCGGTCCCCCGGCTCGCCCTCCTGGAAGACGGACTGACCGCGGGGGAGGAGCACCCTGGTCATCGAGCTGAAGAGTGCGCGTGCGGCGTCGGGCTCGATAGCCGCGAACAGAGGCGCTGAGAGCACAACGTCGTCGTCCACGCCACCCCGTCCTGTGCCTGTGTGATCGCGCGCCGATGAGCGCCGATCCTCATCCTGCCTCATGCAGGTGGACCTCAGCGAGTACCGTCGCGCGCTGGGTCGGATCGGCGGACGGTGACCGCCATCGACCTGACGATCTGCTGGGTCGAGGACTCGAGGGCGGAGTCGATCTCGGCGCCGTAGGCGGCCAGCAGGTCGTCGAGGTGGCGCAGGTGGTGCATGAGGGCGACCTGGTCCCCGTCGGAGTCGGTCTGGATCGCCTCCATCAGCTGTGCCGGGAGGGGGAGGCCGAACTCGGCCTCGGGCAGGAGCTCCCAGGTGGCCTCACCGAGCGGCTGCGGCGGCGCGAACGCAGCGACCGCGAGGTCGAGGCGCGCACGCAGGAGACGCCGCCACCGCAGCAGCTGCGCCTTCTCCGCACGGAGCGACCGGCGCGCCGTGCGGGGGTCCGTCTGGGCGTACGCCCGCAGACCCGTCGTCCGCGTGAGCGGCATGGCACCTCACCCTCGCCGGGGGGCCGAGGGTCGGCTCCCGCTGACAAGCCCTTCGACCCCGGCGCACCGGGACTTGAGGGACTGTGCTCAGGTTCACCCCAAAGGGGGCAGGGGATCACCTGGACGGACGCAGCCCCGCACGTCAGTGGGCGCCCGTAGGCTCCGGTGCCATGGAAGAGTCTGCGCTCGCCCGCACCCGACGAGCGCGACGGATCGACAGGCTCCTGGCGGTGCGGTACCCCGATGCCCGGTGCGAGCTGGACTTCACCACGCCGCTCGAGCTCCTGGTCGCGACGGTCCTCTCGGCGCAGACCACCGACGTCCTGGTCAACTCCGTGACGCCCGTGCTCTTCGACAGGTACCCGGACGCCGCCGCCTACGCCGGTGCCGACCGCTCCCAGCTCGAGGACCTGATCAGGTCCACCGGCTTCTTCCGGGCCAAGACCCAGTCGCTCATCGGGCTGGGTGCTGCGCTCGTCGAGAGCTTCGACGGGGAGGTCCCCCGGCGGATGAAGGACCTGGTCACGCTCCCGGGGGTCGGCCGCAAGACGGCCAACGTGGTGCTCGGCAACGCCTTCGGGGTGCCCGGTCTGCCTGTCGACACGCATGTCGGGCGGCTGGCGCGGCGGCTCGGCCTCACCGTCCAGGACGATCCGGTGCTCGTCGAGACGGACCTGTGCGCCATGATCGAGCGCCGTGAGTGGACGATGTTCTCCCACCGGATGATCTTCCACGGCCGGCGCACCTGCCACGCCAAGCGGCCGGCGTGCGGTGCGTGCCCGGTGGCTGCGCTGTGCCCGTCCTACGGCGTCGGCGAGACGGACCCGGAGCTGGCCCGTCGCCTGGTCAAGGACGGCGGCCCGTGACCTCGCTCGGCAGGGACGCGAGCCAGTCCACCAGCAGCTGAGAGATCCGCTCAGGAGCCTCCTCGGTGAGGAAGTGCCCGGCACCGGGGATGCGCTCGAAGCGGTAGGGCGCACCGTTCTCCGCGCGCGCCACCGTCACCGGGATGCACCGGTCAGCGGTGCCGTGGAGGTGGAGCACCGGCACCTGCACGGGGGCGCGCACGGCTGAGAGGTAGCGCTGCCCGTCGACCCGCGGGGTCGAGCGGACCAGCCAGCGCAGGATCTCCATCGCGCTGTGCGCGGCGAAGGGAACCTCGGCAGCCGTGCGATAGGTCTGCGCCGCCTCCGGGGTGAGCCACCCCGGCGCCCCCCACTCGTGGAGCACCCGGACGGCGAGGTCGCCGCGGGCCATCCGGCGCTCGGGGAAGTAGGGCAGCTGGAAGAAGGCGAGGCGCCGGGCGCTGGTCCGGGTCAGCAGGGGCCACGCGACGGCGGCGGTGTGCATCCGCGAGGGGTGCACCGCGCTCAGGACGCCCACCGCTCGCGTCACCGCGGGCTGGAGCGTGGGCATCGACCAGGCGATGGTCCCGCCGACGCCCTGGCCGATCACGACCGCCTCCTGAGCCCCGAGGGATCGGATCACGCCGGCGACGTCGCGGGCCAGCGTGGGGATGTCGTACCCCTGCGGGGGCTTGTCCGAGGCGCCGGTCCCGCGCAGGTCGAGGGCCGCGACGCGGTATCCGGCGTCGGCCAGCGCCTCCAGCTGGTGGCGCCACGTCCACCACATCTGCGGGAACCCGTGGAGCAGCACGACGAGCGGCTTGGCTGCGGAGGCGCCGGGCGGCTCGGCGGGCTCGTCGGCGGACACGTCGAGAGGCCCGCCGGAGGTCGCGGCCAGGGGCGCGGGGCTCGGGCTGCCGTTCGGCCCGGTGCTCGGCCCGAGCTCGGCGACGTGGAAGCGGGCCCCGTTGGCGGCCACGAAGAGGTGTCGCCACGGCCCGTCGAGGAGGACGGCGGACGAATCGGTCACCGGGGGAACCTATCGCGTGGCGTCTGCTGCGAGGGACCGGTGATGGCGGTCGCGCAGCGCCAGCATCGTGCCGCCGACCGCCGCAGCCGTCACGGAGGCGACCAGCACCGCCGTGCGGACGTGCTCGACCGCGGGTGAGCCCGGTGGGAAGGCCAGGCCTCCGACGAGCAGGGAGACGGTGAACCCGATGCCCGCCACGAAGCCCACGCTCACCACGTCCGACCAGTGCAGGCCCGGGCTCAGACCGGTGCGCAGGAGAGTCGCGACGAGCCAGGTGGCGAGCACGATGCCCAGCGGCTTGCCCAGCACCAGGCCGACCACCACGCCGCGCGCCACCGGGTCCGCGGCGGCGGAGGAGAGGGAGGGCACGTCCAGCGCGACCCCGGCCGCGGCGAGGGCGAAGACGGGCACCGCGAAGCCTGCGGAGAGCGGGCGCCACCGGTGCTCGAACCGTGCGGCGAGGCTCTCGGGCTCGTCGGCCCTGGCGATGGCCGGCACGGTGAAGCCGAGCAGCACGCCGGCGATCGTGGCGTGGATGCCCGAGGCATGCATGAGTCCCCAGGCGGCCACCGCCAGCGGCACCAGCAGCCACGGCGTGGTGATCCGCCGCTGCACGGCGAACCCGAACACGCCCACGACGGCGAGCGAGGCAGCCAGCAGCGGCAGGCTCACCGCGTCCGTGTAGACCACGGCGATGACGACGATCGCGAGCAGGTCGTCGACGACGGCCAGGGTGAGCAGGTAGGCCCGCAGCGCGTTCGGCAGGCTCCGGCCGACCAGGGCGAGCACGGCGACGGCGAAGGCGATGTCCGTGGCCGTGGGGACCGCCCACCCGCGGGCGGCGTCGCCGGACGCGCCGGTCACCGCCAGGTAGAGGACGGCGGGGACGATCATGCCGCCCATGGCCGCAACGATCGGCAGCGCGGCTGTGGCCGGCCGGCGCAGCTCGCCGACGACCGCCTCGCGCTTGAGCTCGAGGCCGACGACGAAGAAGAAGATCGCGAGCAGGCCGTCGGCGGACCACTGGGCGAGGCTGAGGTCGAGGTGGAGCGCCGCCGGCCCGACGACCGTGTCCCGCACGGTGCGGTACGCCGGCGACCAGGGCGAGTTGGCCCACAGGAGAGCGGCAAGGGTGCCGACCAGCAGCAGGGCGCCGCCTGCCTTCTCCGTCCGGAGCGTGTCGAGCAGGTTGGTCTCGCCGCCGGGGGTCAGCCGGGCGAAGAGGCGCTGTCGGGCGGACGGCGGGGGCTTCGGCACGGGACTCCTCGGGCAGGCGGCGGCGTCATGCCGACCAGGCTTCCCGGCTCACCGCCACCCAGCGTATGGCGCGCGGGCCGGTCAGGCGGGTGCAGTCGTCTCGGAGTCGGCGTCGGCGTCCGCGGGGCCGCGCCGGTCGCGCGGCGGGTCGAAGCGGTAGCCGACGTTGCGCACGGTGCCGATGAGCTGGTCGTGCTCGGGACCCAGCTTGGCGCGCAGCCGCCGGACGTGGACGTCGACCGTGCGGGTGCCGCCGAAGTAGTCGTACCCCCAGACCTCCTGGAGCAGCTGGGCACGTGTGAACACCCGTCCAGGGTGCTGGGCCAGGTACTTGAGGAGCTCGAACTCCTTGTACGTCAGGTCCAGGGGCCGTCCGCGCACCCGGGCCGTGTAGCCGCCGGCGTCGATCGTGAGGTCGCCGGAGGAGATCTCCTCGATGTCCGGGTCGGGGGCGTCGACGGCGGAGCGCTCCATCACCAGGCGGAGCCGCGCCTCGACCTCGGCCGGGGAGGCGTGCTCGAGCAGGAGGTCGGCCGCGCCCCACTCGGCGGTGACCACGGTGAGGCCGCCCTCGGTCACGACCAGCACCAGCGGCACGGTCAGACCCGTGGCCCGCAGCAGCCGGCAGGTCGAGCGGGCGGCGGCGAGGTCACGTCGCGCGTCGAGCAGGAGCACGTCGGAGTCGGGGGCGTCGAGCAGGGCGGAGGGCTCGATCGGCAGCACCCGCACCCGATGGGCGAGCAGGCCGAGGGCTGGGAGCACCTGGGCGGAGCCCCCGGCGCTGGGTGTGAGCAACAACAGGTCTGCCACGGGGGGTGTGCCTCCTGAGCAGGGATCGGCGCTCACCGTACCGCCGGTGCGGCCTCGCCCGTGTGCTCTACCGGATCTGCGAGACTCTGCACCGTGTTCCCCGCCGTGACCCACCCCTGCCCGGCTGCCTGATGGACGTCGCCACCCGGGCGGTCGTGACAACGGCCGTCGCGGCCCTCGTCGCGGGCGCAGCCATCGTCGGCCAGATGCCCGTCGTGATCGTCGCCGGACTCCTCGCCCTGACGATCGCCGTCGGCTGGCCGTCCCTGCTCAACCTTCCCAACGTGCTCGGCTCAGGCGTCGTCATCGCGCTGGGCGGCGTCGGTGCGGTGCTCGCGGTCACCGCGACCCAGGGGCAGCCCTTCCTGCGCGAGCTGCCGATCGTCGTCGCGCTCGCCGTGCTGCTCTCCTTCGTCAACGAGCTCGCCCGGCAGGACGGGCGGTTCCGCCTCGTCGAGTCGGTGACGGGCACCGTGACCGGGGTGCTCGTGGCGACGTCGGCGGCCGGCTGGGTCGTCGCGGGGCGCGCTCCCGGTGGGACGTCCCTGGTGGTCAGCGGCGCGGTGGCCCTCTTCCTCGGCGGCCTCGTCGCCGCGCTGGCGGCCGCCTTCCGGGTGCACGGCTGGCCGACCGCTGCAGCGACGGCCGTGGCGGGGGTGGTCGGGGGCGGCGCTGCCAGCCTGCTGATGCCCGACATCGGCCTCGTCGCCGGTGCGCTGCTGGGCCTCGCGCTGGGCATCCTGCTCGCCGCGCTGGACCTGCTGTTCGACCAGCTGCCGGCGCTGCGCAAGCGGCTGCCGTCGCTCGCGGCCGTGGTGCTCCCGGTCGCGGTCAGCGGGCTGCTCGTCTACGTCGTGGGCCGCGTCCTCGTCGTCGCCTGAGGCGGACGGCGCCTGACGCGGACGTCGCGCCAGCCGCGCGGTGGCCCGTCAGTAGACGAGGGCCTGCGCGCCGGGTTCGAGACTCTCCTCGACGAACACGGCAGCGCCCGCGATGCGTACCCCGGGCAGGAGCGCGTCGGCGGTGATGCCCCGGCGGGCCGCGCACTGGGTGCAGACGGTGACCGTCCCGTCGGCCAGGACGACCGCGAGCAGGTCGGCCAGGGGAGCGGCGTGCTCCAGGACGACGTCCGCCGTCCGCCCGGGCAGGCCGAGCCACGCCGCCTCGCCGGTGAGCCAGAGGCTGACCCTCGCACCGGCGGCCACGCCGGCTGCCGCGACGGTGAAGGCCTGGTTGCACGCCTCGGGTCGGTCGGCGCCGGACGTGGTCTTGACCACGAGCGATCGCGTGGGGCTGGTCATGGGCGCAGCGTAGCGAGGCGCGACCCCGGCGTCGGGCCGGCGGTTTTCACCCGTTCGGGGGGCTCGCCTTTCGCCGGATCGTCCCCTTAATCTTCAACCAGAAGACCCGTTGCCGGCCCCCTGCGCAGCGGGTCTTCTTCATGTCCCGGTGCAGCGGCGTCGTAGGATCGGCGCATGGCTGGCCTCGAGATGTTCTTCATCGGTCTGCTCGTCGCGGCCTCGCTGACGATCGGCTGGTTCGCGTTCTACGTGGTGCTCAAGCTCTACAAGGGCCAGCGCTGACCGTGTCCTTCACCCTTCCCGAGGGCCTGGCCCCCGAGGTCTACCCGCTCGCCTGGCTCGTCGGGCGCTGGCAGGGCGAGGGTGTGGTGGTCTACCCCACCATCCCCGAGGCGCCCGTCACCCAGGAGGTCGTCGTGACCCACGACGGCGGCCCGTACCTCGCGTGGAGCAGCACGTTGCGCCTCGCCCCCGACCCTGCGGCGCCTGCCCCGGACCCTGTCGAGGGTCGCGTGTGGGCCACGGAGTCAGGGTTCTGGCGCGTGCCGCCGGACCGCCCCGCCGACCTCCCCGCGGACCGCCACCCGGTCGAGCTTCTGCTGACCGACCCCGCCGGCCACCTCACCCTGTACGCGGGCGTCACCGGCAACGGGCGCATCGACCTGGCCAGCGACCTCATCGCGCGCACGCCCGACGCCGCCGAGATCAGCGCCGCCACCCGCCTCCTCGGGCTCGTCGAGGGCGACCTGCTGTGGACCTGGGACATCGCGGCGTTCGGGCAGCCGCTCCAGTCGTACGCGTCGGCGCGGCTGCGGAGGGTCGCCTGATGGCCGAGCCCGGAGCGTGGCGCAGCCCCGTGCTCGGCCGGCACGGAGCGGTCCAGGGCTCCGGTGCGGACGCGGGCGTCGCCTGGCACTACGGCGATCCCACCGCCGAGCAGCGCGCGCTGGAGCACGGCCGCGCCGTCGTCGACCTCTCCCACCTGGGCGTGGTGACCGTCTCCGGCCCGGACCGCCTCACCTGGTTGCACTCGATCACGTCCCAGCACCTGTCCTCGCTCGCCCCTCGCAGCTCGACGGAGACGCTCGTGCTCAGCCCGCACGGGCACATCGAGCACGCCGCGGGGGTGGTCGACGACGGCACCACGACCTGGCTGATCACCGAGGGCGCCTCGGCCGCCGGCCTGGCCGGATGGCTGACCTCGATGCGGTTCATGCTCCGGGTCGAGGTGGCCGACGTGAGCGGCGAGTGGGCTGCGATCGGGGAGCCCGTCGACGCTGAGGGGGGCGAGGACGAGCCGGTCACCTGGCGTGACCCGTGGCCGCGCACCCTCCCCGGAGGCACCCGGTACGGGCTCGCCGACGCCGAGCACCCCGGCAGCAGCCGCCCGTGGCGCGTTGTCCTCGTGCCGCGCGGTGAGGTCGACGCTGCTGTGCGAGCCCGCGAGGCGGCAGGGTGGCGGCTCGCCGGGACGTGGGCCACGGAAGCCCTGCGCGTCGCCGCCTGGCGTCCACGGCTGAGCGCGGAGGTGGACCACCGCAGCATTCCGCACGAGCTCGACTGGCTGCGCACCGCCGTGCACCTCGAGAAGGGCTGCTACCGCGGGCAGGAGACCGTCGCCCGGGTGCACAACCTGGGCCGGCCACCGCGGCGGCTGGTCATGCTGCACCTGGACGGCTCCGGTCACCTGCTGCCCCTGCCGGGCGCCGAGGTCACCGCTGACGGGCGGTCCATCGGGTCGGTGACCACTGTCGCCCGTCACCACGAGCTCGGTCCCGTGGCGCTGGCCGTGGTCAAGCGCAGCGCCGACGTCGACGCACCGCTGCTCGTCACCTGCGACGGCGGCGACGTCGCAGCCTCGCAGGAGGTCGTCGTGCCCGGGGAGGGCCTCTCGGTGGACCGGCCCGCACCGCGCCCGCCGGTCGCCCGCGGGTTGGCTCCCCGGCTCTCCTCCGGCGGGTGAACGCGCCCCAGGTCGTGCTTCGGGCCCGTGCCCGCCAGGGCTGGGCGCGCGTACGTCGGGCATTCGTCCCGGTGCTGCTGGCGTGCATCGCGGCCGGGGTGGCATGGGCCATCGCGGGCGGCCTGCTCGGCCACCGGTCGCCGTTCTTCGCGCCCGTCTCGGCCTGGGTCGCCCTCGGGTTCTCCACCGATCGCCAGCTGCGGCGGGTGGCCGAGCTGGCCATCGGTGTGGCCGTCGGTGTGCTGCTGGGCGACCTGCTCGTGCACTGGATCGGCAGCGGGCCCGTCCAGGTGGCCGTCGTGCTCGGCCTCGCCGCGCTCATGGCGCGGTTCATCGACAGAGGCCCTCTCCTGGCCACGCAGGCGGGTGTCCAGGCGATCGTCATCGTCGGGCTGCCCGTGCTCTCGCAGTCCGGGGGACCGCTGGACCGGTGGACCGACGCCCTCGTCGGCGGTGCCGTGGCGGTGCTGGTCACGGTGCTCTCGCCGCAGGACCCGCGCCGCTGGGTGCGTTCCCTGGCCGAGGAGGGCCTGACCGAGGTCCGCGACGTGGTGGCCCTGCTGGCGCGCGGACTGCTGACCGGACGTGAGGAGCACGTCGAGGAGGCACTCGTGCGCGGCCGGGCGTCCCAGCCGGTGCTGGACCAGTGGCGCTCGGTGGCCGGCACGGCGCGGCAGGCCGCCCGGGTGCAGCCCGCCTACCGACGGCATCTCGCCGAGCTCGAAGGGCTCGAGGGCTCCGCCGTGCTGGCCGACCGGGCGATGCGGAACGCGCGGGTGCTCACCCGTCGCTCGCTGAGCGTGGTGCGCGACGGGCACGAGGTCTCCGCGCTGGCCGCCCTGCTGACGGACGTCGTCCGCGGGGTCGAGGAGCTTGCGTCCGCCCTCGGTGCGGGCGCCGAGCCCACCCACGCGCGCCAGCGGCTCACCGACGCCGCCCACCGGGTCGACCCGTTCACGCTCGCCCCCGACGACTTCCAGGTCCAGGGGCTCGTCCTGCTCCTGCGCTCCCTCGTCGTCGACCTGCTCGAGGCCGCCGGTGTGCAGGACGGGATCGCGCGCGAGTCCCTGCCCGAGATCTGACTCACCCCTCCCGGTCACTCACGGTGGCTCCGGGGTGGCCGATGATTGAGGCGTGGACATCAGTGCCCTCGAGCCGCGTGACGAGGTCGCCGCGGCGCGGGTCGCCGCGGTGCTCGTCCTCGTCGCGGACCTGGCCATGGCCGTGGGCCAGGTCGTGGTCTACGAGTCCGGTGACGCCGTCGCGACGCCGGTGGTGGTCGCCGTCGGGGTCGCCCTGCTGGGGCTGGGTGCGTTCCTCTGGAGCGCCGGGCACCGCCTGCCCGGCGTGGTGTGGACGGTGATCGCCGTCGCCATGGTCGTCGTCATCGCCGTGCTCGACGTGGTCACCGACGACGCAGGCGGTGGCGCGCAGGTCGCGTTCCTGTACCCGGTGGTCTACGCGGGAGCCTTCCTGCGGGGACGGGCCGCCTGGCTGGTGGCCGGGGTCGCCGTCGTGGCGGACGCGGTCGTCGTCTACACCGTCCTGCCGTCCGCCGTCGCCGTCCCGGACCACAGCTTCTTCCTCATCGCCGTCGTCACCCTGACCTGGGTCCTCGTGTCCTCCGGGCGCCGCCAGGACAGCCTGGTCGGCCGGCTCAACGCCGTCGCGTCGGTCGACCCGCTGACCGGCCTGGCGACCAGGCGCGTGCTCGAGGACGCCGCGCGAGCCGCCATGGACGGCGCCGACGACGAGGGTCGTCGGGGTGGGACCGTCGACGGCCTGGGCCTGATCCTGGTCGACATCGACCTCTTCAAGGAGCTCAACGACGCCTACGGCCACCCGGCCGGCGACGCGGTGCTGGTGCACACGTCCGAGGTGCTGGGCACCGCCGTGCGGCCGGGCGACACCGTCGCGCGTCTGGGCGGCGACGAGCTCGCGCTGCTCCTGCCGGGCATCGGCGCCGAGCCCCTGCGCCTGCGTGCGGAGGCGCTGCGGCGAGCGGTGCGGGACACCCCGCTGCTGTGGCAGGACGGACCCATCGACATCACCGTGAGCATCGGCGTGGCGCACACGGACACGGCCCCCGGCGGCCTCGACGCCCTCTACGCCGCCGCGGACACGGCGCTGTACCGGGCCAAGCGCAACGGCCGCAACCGGGTGGCTGCCGCCGACGACGGAGCGGACGAGGACGCCGGCGCCCTGGCCTACGTGTCCGACAGACGCCGTGACCGCGCCGTCCTGGGCGAGCCGGACCGGATCTCGTAGGCTCCTGGGGTGATCCGTGACGCCCAGCTCCTCGTCTTCCTCCTGCTCTACCTGCTCATCTTCGTCGGCTGCGTGGTGGCGCTGGTCGACGTCGTGCGTCGGCCCGCGCCGGCCTTCGTGAGCGCGGGGAAGCGCACCCGGAGCTTCTGGCTGGCGGTGCTCGGGGTCTCGACGGCTGTCGCGTTCGTGGCGATCCCGTGGCCGCTCGGCATGGGTGGGCTGTCCTTCCTGGCCCTCGGCAGCGCGGTCGCGGCGATCGTCTACCACGTGGACGTGAAGCCGGCGGTTGCGCCGTACTCGGGTCGCGGTCCGCGGAGCTCCGGGCCCGGTCGCTGGTGACGGCCGCAGGCCTGCTCGCGCAGGTCGTGCGGGGGGACCTGGTCGAGTCCGAGCACCACGGGCACCTGGTGGTGCTCGCGCCCGACGGGACGATCAGGCTCTCCGCCGGCGATCCCGCCGCCGTCATCTGGCCGCGCTCGTCGCTCAAGCCCGTCCAGGCGGTCGCGATGCTGCGTGCCGGTCTCGACGTGGACGACCGGCAGCTCGCGCTGGCCTGTGCGAGCCACGGGGGCACGCCTGAGCACCTGGGCGTCGTCCTGTCGATCCTGGCTGGCGTCGGGCTGACCGAGGCGGACCTGCAGAACACCCCCGACCTGCCGCTGGACGCCGACGCCTCGCTGGCCTGGCGGGTCGCCGGCCGGCCGGCCTGCTCCCTGACCCAGAACTGCTCGGGCAAGCACGCCGCCATGCTCGCGACCTGCGTCGCCGCCGGGTGGGACCCGCGCACCTACCGCGACCCCGGGCACCCGCTGCAGCAGGCGGTCGTCGAGACGGTGGCCGACCTGACGGGCGTGCGCGTCGGGCACCTCACCGTGGACGGGTGCGGGGCGACGCTTCCCTCGACGACGGTCGAGGGGCTCGCGCGGGCCCTGGGCCGGATCGCCGGCGCACCGATCGCGGCTCCGGAGAGCCCTGAGGCGCGGGTGGCGCGGGCGATGGCGGCCCACCCGATGCTCGTCGGCGGCCCCGGGCGGGACGTGACGCGGTTCATGGAGTCGGTCCCGGGCCTGGTGGCCAAGGACGGCGCCGAGGGTGTCTACGCCGCCGCCCTTGCGGACGGGTCAGCCGTCGCGTTCAAGATCGCCGACGGTTCGGCGCGGCCGCGCGCGGCTGTGCTGGCGGCGGCCCTCGAGCTGCTCCTCCTCGACCGTCAGGCCGATGTCGCAGGCCGGGTCGCCGTCGACGCCGCCGTGGAGGCGGTCCGCCGGGTGGGTTCGACCCCGGTGCTCGGGCACGGTCGTCCGGTCGGCGAGGTGCGCGCGCTCGCAGGTCAGGTGCAGCGGTGAGGGCGGTGGTCCAGCGCGTCACGCGCGCCTCGGTCACCGTCGACGGCGCGGTGGTGGGCTCCATCGACGAGCCCGGGCTGCTGGTGCTCGTCGGGGCGACCCACGACGACGGCCAGACCCAGGTGGACCTCATCGCGCGGAAGGTCGCCGACCTGCGCATCCTGCGCGACGAGCAGTCGGCCGCCGATGCGAACGCGCCGGTGCTCGTCGTGAGCCAGTTCACCCTCTACGGCGACACGCGCAAG
>DASXVR010000166.1:0-1732 GCA_036504175.1 Actinotalea sp.
CCCGCGAGCCTCGTGATCGACCACGACGTCGTCAACCCGGGCAACACCAGCGCCACCTACGGCACGCGGGTCGCCTACGTGGAGGGCCACGGCAACACCGACACCCTCGCCGAGTTCCGGGCCTGGACGGGCTACGAGGCCCACGGCGTCCAGGCGGACCCGGCCTTCGTCGACACCGCGGCCGGGGACTACCGGCTCCGGGCGGGCTCGCCCGCCGTCGACCGCGGGCAGGACCTGGGCGAGGCCTTCACCGGGCGGGCCCCCGACGCCGGCCGCTACGAGCTTGCCCCCTAGGGGTCAGCGGCGGACGCGGACGTTGTCGACCGTGAGCTCGAAGGGCTGCCCGCTCGTGTCGTTGCCGAGCTGGATCGTCGAGAAGAGCGCGTCCGCCACCGGCAGCGTCACCTGGCCGACGAGGCGGCCGTCGACCCGCAGGTCCGCGAAGGCCGTCGTGCCGACCGTCGTGACGGTGAGGGCGAGGTGGGTCCACGCGGTGAGCTCCACGCGCGCAAGCGTGCTCTCGCGCGCATCCGCGGTCCGCATCCAGAGCTGGCCCGAACCCCCGTTCTGGCGATAGACCGTCACGAGCCGCGTGCCGTCGGCGGCGAGCAGGCGCAGGATCGGGACGTTGCCGTCGTCGGGGCCCTGGCGCAGCACGGCGATGTCGAGGTCCACGCCGAGCGGCGGCCCCCCGGGCGGGATCGCCAGCCGGGCGAAGGCGAAGCTCGCCGGGTCCGCATCCGACGCGAGCCGCAGGCCGAAGCGGTCCGTCCGCGCCGCATCGCCCTCGACCGCGACCACGGAGCCCGCCGTGGGGCTGCTCGCGACCTGCAGGGCGCCGGGCCCGCCGGATTCGAAGTCGGCGTTCGCGATCTCCGTCGTGGGCTCGGGACCGCTCCTGGGGCCCGCCTCGGTGCCGGTCTTCGGGGCGCCGGAGGGCTTCGGGACGATCGCTCCGGTCAGGGGGCGGAACACGTGCATGTACCAGCGGACGTTGTCGTCGGCTGCCACGACGAGCAGGCCGGTCTGCGCGGTCAGCGGCTGCTTCGCCGAGGCGGCGTTGTTGAGGGTGCTGGTCCGGCCGCGTCTCAGGACGGGACGCCGCGCGGACGGGTCGAACGCGATGTCGTCGAGGTCGGTGATGCGCTCGTAGATCGTCCCGCCGGAGCAGCAGGGCGCGCTCGTGAGCACGTGCAGCTTGCGGTGGTCGATGTCGATCAGCAGCAGCGGCCGCGTCTCGTTCTGCTTCACGGTGCTGACGACGGTGCGGGTCCAGATCTCGTCGGGATGGAGCACGAGGAGCAGGATCAGCGGATCGGCCGGGTCCGCGTTGGGCAGGTCGTTGCGCGACGTCTTGACCGTGGCGAACACGAGGCCCGCGGGGTCGTCGTGGAGCGCCTTGAGGTTCATGTGGTCGTCGGCCAGCGCGGGCGCCCGGATCACCGTCGTGACCGTCCACGGGCCGTCGGTTGCCGCCCCGGCCTTGGTCGACGCCCACATCATCGACCCCTCGACCTGGTCGCTCCACATGACGCCGACACGACCGTCGTAGGCGACCACGGCCGAGATGTCGTCGGCGGCGATGTCGGAGGCCTCGTCGGCCGGCAGGATCGTCGGGGCGGCCCAGTGCCGGTCGTCCTCGAGCGAGTGCGTGATCCAGACCGATCGATCGGCCGTCCACGTCGCCCATAGCCGCCCGGTGTCGTCCTTGTCGAGGGTGAACATCTCGGCG
>DASXVR010000167.1:0-31009 GCA_036504175.1 Actinotalea sp.
CACGGTGACGAGGTCACCGGTGCGACGACGTTCCGCATCGAGGAAGGGCTCGACACAGGCCCCGTCTTCGGCACGCTGACCGAGACGATCCGCTACGGCGACACCACCGGCGACCTGCTGGGTCGGCTGGCCGTGGCCGGGGCAGGCCTTCTCGTCGCCACCCTCGACGGCCTGGACGACGGTTCCGTCATCGGGATCGAGCAGGCGCGCGACGGCGTCAGCCACGCCCCCCGGCTGCTCCCCGAGGACGCACGCGTCCGGTGGGACCAGCCCGCTCTCGCGACCGACCGCCGGATCCGCGCTTGCACGCCTGCGCCGGGTGCCTGGACGACGACGCCCGACGGTGCCCGGCTCAAGGTCGGCCCCGCGCGTCTGCGCGACGACGTGGCGGACCTCGCACCGGGCGAGCTCCGGGTCGGACGGTCCGAGGTGCTCGTCGGGACCGCGACGCACGCCCTGCAGCTGGGCACCGTCGCCCCGTCGGGCAAGACGATGATGGCGGCCGCGGACTGGGCCCGCGGCGCCCGCCTCACCCCTGACGCACGGCTGGGAGAGCGATGAGCGAGCACGGCGACCGCCACGGCGACAGGCACGGCGCCGACGGGGAGCCGGGAGGGCGCGGCAGGCAGGGCGGCCAGGGTGGGCCGGGCGGGCAGGGCGGCGCGCGGGGCGACAGGAACGGACGCCGGGACGCCGCCGGACGTCAACGGCCGGCGTCACGTGCAGCCGGCGTCCCTGCTGCCCGGACGGCCCAGGCGCCGCGGGACCGGCGCCGGGGAGGGGACGCCAGCCGGACGGCCGCCTTCGACGTCCTGCGCGACATCGCCGAGTCGGACGCCTATGCCAACCTCGTCCTGCCGCCGATGCTGCGCAGCCGTGGCATCACCGGGCGCGACGCCGCGTTCGCCACCGAGCTGACCTACGGCACGCTGCGGCTCCAGGGCCGGTACGACATGGTGATCGCACTGGCCGCTGCTCGCCCGATCGCTGCGATCGACCCGCCGGTGCTCGACCTGCTCCGGCTCGGCGTGCACCAGCTCCTGGGCATGCGGGTCCCCGCGCACGCCGCGGTGTCGGAGACCGTCGGGCTGGCTCGCGCCCGGGTCGGCGCCGGCGCCGCGCAGTTCGTCAACGCCGTGCTGCGGAAGGTCTCGGCGACGGCCCCGGAGGAGTGGCTCGCGCAGGTCGCCGACGGTGCCGGGGCCGACGAGGTCGACCGGCTCGCGGCCGTGCACAGCCATCCCGGCTGGATCACCCGCTCCCTGCGCCAGGCGCTGGTCGCCGACCACCGTGAGCCGAACGAGCTCGAGGCCCTCCTGGTCGCCGACAACACCGCGCCGGCCGTGACGGTCGTCGCTCGTCCCGGTCTGGCCGTGCGCGAGGACGTGCTGGCCTCGGTGGCCGACGGCGTGCCCGGCCGATGGACCCCGACAGCGGTGGTCCTTCACGGCGGAGACCCGTCTGCCGTCCCAGGCGTGCGCGACGGCAGGGTCGGCGTGCAGGACGAGGGGAGTCAGCTCGTCGCCCTGGCTCTCGCCGCCGTTCCTGTAGAGGCGCGGGCCGATGGGTCGTCGACAGGGGAGAGGTGGCTCGACCTGTGCGCCGGCCCTGGTGGGAAGGCAGCCCTGCTCGGCGCGATGGCGGCCCTGCGTGGCGCGCACCTCGTCGCCAACGAGGTGCAGCCGCACCGTGCGCTGCTCGTCGAGCGGGCCGTCGCGGCGGTCCCGGCGGGGACCGTCACGGTGCGGTGCGCGAACGGCCTGGACGCGGGCCGGGACGAACCCGGCGTCTACGACCGCGTGCTCGTCGACGCGCCGTGCACCGGCCTCGGCGCGCTCCGGAGACGACCCGAGTCGCGCTGGCGGCGGGTCCCCGGCGACCTCGGCCCGCTCACCGAGCTGCAGCGGGGCCTGCTCGGCTCTGCCCTCGACGCGGTGCGCCCCGGTGGGGTCGTCGCCTACGTGACCTGCTCGCCCCACCTCGCGGAGACCCAGCTCGTGGTCCGGGACGTGCTGAAGCGCCGCGACGACGTCGAGCAGATCGATGCCCGCGAGGCCGTGCGCGAGGTGGCCGGGCCGGACATCCCTCTCGGGGACGGGCCGCACGTCCAGCTCTGGCCCCACGTCCACGGGACCGACGGGATGCATCTCGCGCTCCTGCGCAAGCGCCTGAACGACGCCTGAGGTGTCGCCGTGTCCGGTCCTCCCGCATGGCCTCCAAGCGCCAGACTGAACCCATGGACCTCCTGATCGCGCCGAGCATCCTCGCCTCCGACTTCACCAACCTCCAGGCCGAGCTGGGCCGGATAGCGGACGCGGACTTCGCGCACGTCGACGTGATGGACAACCACTTCGTCCCCAACCTGACGCTCGGGCTACCCGTGGTGGAGCGCATCGTGCAGGTCTCACCGGTGCCGGTGGACGTGCACCTGATGATCGAGGACCCCGACCGCTGGGCACCTGGGTTCGCCGAGGCCGGGGCGGCATCGGTGACCTTCCACGCCGAGGCCGCACAGGCGCCGGTCCGGCTGGCTCGCGAGCTGCGTCGGCTGGGTGCCCGCGCAGGTCTCGCCCTGCGCCCGGCGACCGCGGTGGAGCCGTTCCTGGACCTGCTCGGCGAGATCGACATGCTGCTGGTGATGACGGTGGAGCCCGGCTTCGGTGGTCAGTCGTTCCTCGACGCGACCCTGCCGAAGATCCGTCGGGCGAGGGAGGCGGTCAGCGCAGCGGGCCTGGACGTGTGGGTCCAGGTCGACGGGGGCATCTCGGCGGCGACGATCGAACGCGCGGCGGAGGCGGGCGCGAACGTGTTCGTGGCGGGGTCGGCCGTGTACGGGGCCGACGACGCGGCGGCCGCCATCGGTGACCTGCGCCGGCTCGCCGCGGGCGCTCACACCCACTGAGCGAGCGGGTGTCGCCGGCCCGAGCCACGGGCGTGCGTCCGGGCACCCGGGCCGGCGCGGGGCCCACGGGCAGCCTCGCCGCAGACCCACCGATGTGACCCTCCCGCTGTGGCAGACTGGCGCCGAACACGTACGTGCTCCGGGGTCGGTGAAAGTCCGAGCCGGCGGTGACAGTCCGCGACCCGCACCACGTCGACCCCCCTCGGGGTGCCGGCAGGTGCGGTTGACCTGGTGGAACTCCAGGACCGACGGTTAAAGTCCGGATGGGAGGAAGCACGTGGCGCGCGACCGGAGGACTCTCACGAGCCCGCCTGGCCGCGACGTCGTGGCCTGACGTCCCGTCACGCCACCCCCGGAGCGCTCGACCGCTCGGGAGGTGGAGATGACCGGCAGGGCCGACGACCCGGTGCTGGCCACGGTGAGCCCCGCCGAGCGCGCCGCCATGGCACACGCCGTCGAGCTCGCCCGCCGAGGCCCCTCCTATGGCCCGAACCCGCAGGTCGGTTGCGTGCTGCTCGCCGCCGACGGCCGCCGGGTGGCCGAGGGCTGGCACGCCGGCGCCGGGACGCTCCACGCCGAGGCCGACGCCCTGGCCCGGGCCCGCGCCGACGGCATCGACCTCACCGGCTCCACCGCCGTGGTCACCCTCGAGCCGTGCGCCCACACGGGCCGCACCGGTCCGTGCGCCGATGCCCTGGTGGCCGCCGGGGTCGCGCGGGTGGTCTTCGCGGTCGCCGACCCCAACCCGGCGGCGGCCGGCGGTGCGGACCGCCTGCGCGCGGCCCAGGTCGACGTCGTCGGGGGCGTCCTGCAGGACGAGGGCCGTGCCCTCCTGCGGGTGTGGCTCACCGCGATGACGCAGGGTCGCCCGTTCGTCACGGCCAAGCTGGCCGCCTCCCTCGACGGCCGCGCCGCCGCTTCCGACGGCTCGAGCCGCTGGATCACCTCCGAGCAGGCCCGTGCCCACGCCCACCGGGTGCGCGCCGCCGTGGACGCCGTCGCGGTGGGCACGGGGACGGTCGTCGTCGACGACCCGGCGCTGACCGCGCGCGGTGCCGACGGCACTCTCGACCCCCACCAGCCGATGCGCGTGGTGGTCGGGCACCGGGCCGTCCCCGCGGCCGCACGCATGCTGCAGGCGGGGGCGGACGTGGTCCGCCTGGCCACGCACGACGTGCACGAGGTCCTGGCCCACCTGGCGGGCCTCGAGGTCAGGCACCTGCTCGTCGAGGGCGGCCCGACCCTGGTCGCGGCGTTCCTGCGTGCAGGCGTCGTCGACGAGGTGCACGCCTACATCGCACCCGTGCTGCTCGGCGGGGGCCTTCCGGCCGTCGGCGACCTCGGCATCACCACGATCGGGTCGGCCCTGCGCCTGCGCACCCGCTCGGTCGAACGGCTGGGACCGGACGTCCTGCTCATCGCCGAACCCGCACCTGCGGACGGTCCACCTGGAGAGGAGCCCTGATGTTCACCGGGATCGTGGAGGAGGTCGGCTCGGTCGCCGGCCTCGAAGAGCTCGGGGGCGACGCGCGCCTCCACCTGCGGGCGACCCGCGTGGTGGAAGGGACCCGCCCTGGCGACTCCATCGCCGTCGACGGCGTGTGCCTGACGGTGACCGCGTTCACCGACGACGGGTTCCTCGTGGACGTCATGCCCGAGTCGCTGCGGCGGACGACGCTCGGCTCGCTGAGGCCCGGATCGCCGGTCAACCTCGAGCGAGCCATGCGCGTGGACGGTCGGCTGGACGGCCACCTGGTGCAGGGGCACGTCGACGGGGTCGGCACGCTGGTGAGCCGGACACCCGGCGCCCGGTGGGACGACCTGGAGCTCGCCTGCCCGCCGGCGTTGGCCCGGTACGTGGCCGAGAAGGGGTCGATCGCCATCTCCGGCGTGTCCCTGACCGTCACGCACGTCAGCGACGCAGGGTTCGGGGTCTCGCTCATCCCGACGACCCTCGCGTCGACCACCCTCGGCACGCTCGTGCCGGGGGACGGCGTCAACCTCGAGGTCGACGTCATCGCGAAGTACGTCGAGCGTCTGCTGGCCGGCGGTCCGGCCCAGGCGGTGCGGGGCGTGCAGGACGTGCCCGACGTGGCAGGAGGACTGACGTGACAGTGACAGGATCGCCCGACCTGGAGGAGATCGCGCTCGGGACCGTCGAGCAGGCGCTCGACGCGCTCCGCGCCGGTCGCCCCGTGCTCGTCGCCGACTCCCCGGACCGGGAGAACGAGGCCGATGTGATCCTCGCCGCCCAGTCAGCGACGCCGGAGTGGGTCGGCTGGACGATCCGGCACTCCTCGGGATACCTGTGCGCCCCCATGCCCGGTGCCCGCGCGGACGCGCTCGAGCTGCCGCTGATGGTGCCGCAGAGCCAGGACCCGCGCCGCACGGCCTACACGGTGACCGTCGACGCGGCCGACGGCGTGACCACGGGCATCTCCGCCGCGGACCGCGCGCACACCCTGCGGGTCCTCGCCGACCCGGCGGCCGGTCCGCACAGCGTGATCCGGCCCGGGCACGTGCTGCCGCTGCGGGCGGTGCCGGGCGGGGTGCTGCACCGTGGCGGGCACACCGAGGCGGCCGTGGACCTGTGCCGCCTCGCCGGTCTGGAGCCCGTGGCCGGGATCGCCGAGCTCGTCCACGACGACGGCTCGATGATGCGGCTGCCCGCGACCGCCCGTCTCGCGAGCGACGAGGGCCTCGTCCTGCTCACCATCGAGCAGCTCGTCGCCTGGCGCCGGGCGCACGGGGATGTGGGCGGCGTCGAGGCGCCCGTCGCCCCGGAGCGCCGGGTGCACCCGACCGAGGTGGCGAACCTGCCCACCCGGCACGGGCGGTTCCGGGTCCACGGCTACCGCGACCTGCGCACGGGTGCCGGTCACGTGGCCCTCGTCGCTGTCGACGTCGAGGAGCCGGCCGCTGTGCCGATCGTGCGGGTGCACTCCGAGTGCCTGACCGGTGACGCCTTCGGCTCGACGCGCTGCGACTGCGGACCCCAGCTGGACAGCTCCCTCGAGCGTGCGGCGGCCGAGGGCGGTGCGGTGGTCTACCTGCGCGGTCACGAGGGCCGCGGCATCGGTCTGCTCTCCAAGATCGCCGCCTACGCGCTCCAGGACGAGGGCCGCGACACCGTGCAGGCCAACCTCGACCTGGGCCTGCCGGCCGACCGCCGCGAGTACGGTGCGGCGGCCGCGATCCTCGCCGACCTGGGCCTGGACGTGGTCCGGCTGCTGACCAACAACCCTGCCAAGGTCACCGGGCTGACCGCCCACGGCCTGACCGTCGCCGAGGTCGTCCCGCTCGAGGTCGGCCGGACGTCGGAGAACGCGGCGTACCTGCACACGAAGGCGGTGGCGATGGGCCACCTGCTGACCCACCACGAGGAGGACGCACGATGAGCGGTGCCGGTGCACCCACGCTGGACCTGGACGGCACGGGCCTGCGGGTCGTCGTCGTCGCCGCGAGCTGGCACACGGCCGTCATGGACGGGCTGCTGGCCGGCGCGCTGCGCGGGCTGGAGCGGGCGCGCGTCACCGATGTGACGGTGCTGCGCGTCCCCGGCTCCTTCGAGCTGCCGGTCGCCGCCGCGCGCGTGGCTCGTTCGGGGGTCGATGCCGTGGTCGCCCTCGGGGTCGTGATCCGTGGCGGGACACCGCACTTCGAGTACGTGTGCACCGCGGCGACCCAGGGCCTGACCGAGGTCGCCGTGAGCACCGGCGTGCCGGTCGGCTTCGGGGTCCTCACCTGCGACGACGACGCCCAGGCCCTCGACCGCGCAGGTCTGCCCGGTTCCCAGGAGGACAAGGGCAACGAGGCTGCCGAGGCCGCCGTGGCCACCGCGCTGGCCCTGCGCGCTCTCGGGGTCTGAGCGGTCGCGGCCGTCCGGCGGGCGGGCGTCTAGGCTCTGGCCCGTGAAGACCTTCGACGCGCTGTTCGCCGAGCTGGCCGACAAGGCCGTCGCCCGTCCCGCCGGTTCCGGGACCGTCGCCGAGCTGGACGCGGGCGTGCATGCCATCGGCAAGAAGATCGTCGAGGAGGCTGCCGAGGTCTGGATGGCCGCCGAGCACGAGGGCCAGGCCCGCACGGCCGAGGAGATCTCCCAGCTGCTCTACCACCTGCAGGTGCTCATGCTCGCGAGCGGTCTGACCCTCGAGGACGTCTACACCCACCTGTGACCGCGGACGCAGCCGTCCCGGCCGCCGCCCCTCTTCTGACTTCCCGACGCCGGGCCCGCCCGGCCCGCTGACCCCGAGGACCCCCGTGCTGCGCATCGCCGTCCCGAACAAGGGATCCCTGTCCGAGCCTGCCTCCGCCATGCTGCGTGAGGCCGGCTACCGGCAGCGCCGGGACCCGCGCGAGCTGGTCCTGGTCGACCCGGAGAACGACATCGAGTTCTTCTTCCTGCGGCCACGGGACATCGCCGTGTACGTCGGCGCCGGCACGGTGGACGCCGGGATCACCGGCCGGGACCTGCTCCTCGACTCCGCGGCGGAGGCGGTCGAGCACATGGCACTCGGCTTCGGCGGCTCCACGTTCCGCTTCGCCGCTCCCGCCGCGCACGTGCAGCGCCTCGACCAGGTGGCCGGCCGGCGTGTGGCGACGTCCTACCCGGTGCTGGTCGACGGCTACCTGCGCGACCGGGGGATCCACGCGACCGTGATCCGCCTGGACGGTGCTGTCGAGTCGGCGGTCCAGCTCGGGGTCGCCGAGCTCGTGGCGGACGTCGTCTCCACCGGCACGACGCTGCGGGGGGCGGGGCTCGAGGTCTTCGGCGACCCGATCCTGCGCTCGGAGGCCGTGCTGATCCGGCCGCGCGCCCAGGCGGAGGTCCCCGTGGGCGTCGACGTCCTGGCGCGTCGGCTCCAGGGCGTGCTCGTCGCCCAGCAGTACGTGCTGATGGACTACGACGTCCCCACGCACCTGGTGGAGGACGCCGTCGCGATCACCCCGGGACTCGAGTCGCCGACGGTCTCGCCGCTGCACAACGGCGACTGGTCGGCCGTGCGGGCGATGGTCCGCCGGGACGAGACCAACCGGGTCATGGACGCGCTGTACGACGCGGGTGCGCGAGCGATCCTCGTGACGTCCATCCACGCCTGCCGTCTGTGAGCTGATGGTGGGTCCCGGTCCCGGGAGGTAGGGCATGTCGCGTCCAGGCAGCGGTGCCGAGCAGCGGGCGGACCTGAACCGCCCGTTCCGCCCGCGTGCGGCGAGGGTCGTCGGCACGGCCCTGGCGCTGGCCGTGGGCGTCATGGTCGGCCTCCTCGTCACGCTGCTGCCCGCTGCCGTGACGGACCGTTCGACCACCGGTGACCGGGTGGGCATCGCCGTCTTCGGCGTCGGCGTGGCGTGGTTCCTGCTGCGGCACGCCGCGGTGCGCGCGGTCCCGGACGAGGTCGGCCTCACGGTGACGAACCTCCTGCTGACCCGGCGGATCACCTGGGCCGAGATCGTCTCCGTCCGGTTCGGCGAGGGCCGCCCCTGGGTGCAGCTCGACCTGGACGACGGCGGCACCCTGGCGGTGATGGCCGTGCAGCGGGCCGACGGCGCGTACGCGCGGGCCGAGGCCCGACGGCTGGCGACCCTGGTGTCCCTGCACTCCGCGACGGCTGCCGACGACTGATCGGTCGAGGACCTCGGTGACCCGCGAACCGGGACGCGCGACCGGCGACGAATGGGCCGGCGGCAGCGGTGCGTGCCGACCTCAGCCGATGAGCGACGCGGCGTGCACCCCGGCGGCGCCGGCCGCGAGGAACGCCTCGGGATCGGCGTCGAGCCCGCGGCCCATCGTGGACAGGCGCGTCGGGCCGGCGGCGAGCGCGTCGAGCAGGGCCTGACCGGTCGGCACCTCGACGAGCCGGTGCGGTCCCTGGGGCCTGCACAGGGTCGCCGCCTGCTCCCGCACATGGGCCAGGAACGGGGCCCGCGCGTCGGCAGCGTCGGTGACCGGGACGGCGACGTCGGCGGCGGCCAGGGCGACCCGGCCGTAGGCGGTGAGCGAGTGGTGGGAGACGCCCCGGTGCCGAGGCCTCTCGTCCGCCCCGGAGACACGCAGCGACGCCACCGGCCGGCCGCCGAGCGTGGCGGCCGCGTTCACCGCCTCACCCGCGGCCACACCGGAGAAGCCCCACCGGGTCCCGGTGCCGAGGTTGCCCGGTCCCTGGGCCACGACCACCAGGTCCGCACCGCAGACCAGGCGCGCCGCCAGCAGGCCGGTGTGCAGCGTGACGGCCTCGAGGTCCCCGCCGAACGCCTGGCCGACGGTGATGCACGCGTCGATCCAGCCGGCCTCCCGCAGCCCCGCGACGGTGCGGGAGAACCACGCCGGCAGCGCCCCGCCGTCGGTCATCACGTAGACGGCCCGGGGGAGCGGTCGCCCCGAGTCGCGAGCGGCCAGGCGGGCGCCGGCCAGCACGGCCGGCAGGGCGGAGTGCAGGTCGGCGACCACGACGGGCAGGCCCGCCAGGTCGTCGGCGTCACGGAGGAGGTCGTGGTGGGGGGACTCCTGCTCGTCGACCCCGAGCACCATCGTCTGCAGCGGCGTGTACCGCGCCTTGACGAGGTGCCCCGGGCCGGCCGGTGGGTCGATCACCTCGACATCGGGGCGGGCGACCACCAGGGCGTAGCCGCCGGTGCCGAGGCCGCGCGCCAGGGCCGAGGTGTTCAGCAGGACGCGCTCACCGGCGTTCGGCTGACCGACGAGCCCGGGGTAGGCGAGGGCCCGCACCGTGCCGTCGGTGGTCTCGACGACGAGCTCGCAGGCGCCGGGCCAGGTGGTCCCCACCGACACGACGGTCCCTGAGCGCCACGTGATCACCCCGTGCACGCTACCGGCCGCTAGCGTGGGCGGTGATGCCAGACACCCTTCCCCCCGCCGAGCGGCTGCTCAACCTCGTCATCGCGCTCCTGAACACCACGGGCCGGATGACGAAGGAGCAGATCCGCACCTCCGTGGCGGGCTACGACAGGGACGGCTCGCCGGAGGCCTTCGAGCGGATGTTCGAGCGCGACAAGGAGACGCTGCGTGAGCTGGGCGTCCCGGTCGTGACGGTCTCGAGCGCCGCGCACGGCGACGACCAGGGCTACCGGGTCGACCCCGACGCGTACGCCCTCCCGCCGATGGAGCTCAGCGCGGCCCAGCTCGGGGTCCTCGCGCTGGCGGCCGAGTTCTGGCAGGACCAGACCCTGCGCTCCGACGCCGACCGCGGGCTGGCCAAGCTCCGGGTCGTCGGCGCAACGCCCTCGCAGACGGACGCCATCGCCGGGCTGGCACCGCGGATCCACCCCGCCGGACCCGCGCTCGGGCCGTTGCTGGACGCCGCCCACGACCGGCAGGTGGTGGCCTTCACCTACCGGGCGGCGAGCACCGGGGAGGTGCTCGACCGTCGGGTCCAGCCCTGGCGTCTCATCGCGAGCCGCGGTGGCTGGTACCTGGTCGGCCACGACGAGGGGCGGGGAGCCCCCCGCGTGTTCCGCCTGAGCCGCATCGCCGGCGCGGTGCGGCCCGTGGGGGAGCCCGGCGCCTTCACCGTGCCGCCGGACGTGGATCCGATGGCGATGCTGGTGAGCGCGCAGCAGGAGGACGCGCGCACGGCCTGGCTGGCCGTGGCGCCCGATCGTGCCGGTGCCCTCCGTGCGCGGGCCGTGCCGGTCGAAGGTCCGCCGGCCGAGGTGCCGGCTGCCCCCGCCGGGATGGATGTCATCGCCGTCCCGTACACGCGGACCAACGACCTGGCCGACGAGATCACCGGCTACACCGACGCCGTCGTCGCCCTCGGTCCGCCCTCGCTGCGGGAGTCGGTCGTCAGGCGGCTCGAGGCCGCCGCCGAGATGGGCGCGATGCTCGGGCGTGAAGGGCTGGCCTCCCATGGCTGAGCGGACCCCGGAGCGGCTCGTCCGCCTGCTCGGCATGGTGGCCTTCCTCGACCGCAACCCGGGTGTCCCGGTCGACCGGATCGCCTCGCACTTCGGCGTCACGGCGCAGCAGGTGCTGCGCGACATCGACACGCTCTGGATGTCCGGCACGCCCGGCTACTGGCCCGACGACCTCATCGACTTCGACGCCGGCTCGCTCGAGTCCGGGATCGTGCGGCTGACGCAGTCCCGTGGCATGTCCCGGGCGCTGCGGCTGGGGACCCGGGAGGCCGTGGCGCTGATCGCCGCGCTGCGGGCCCTGCGGGAGTCCGTGGGCCAGGCGCTGGACCCGGAGGAGCGGTCGGTGCTCGCCAGCACGCTCGAGGTGCTCACCGCGGCCACCGGGGAGGCGGCAGCGACCGTCGACGTCCGGCTCTCGCTCGAGGCGTCCCCAGAGGTGGTCGCGACGGCCCGTCATGCGCTGAGGGAACGGCGTCGCCTGCACCTGCGGTACGTCAACGCCTCCGACGTCGTCAGCGAGCGTGACGTCGACCCCTGGCAGGTCCTCACCGGTGACGAGCGGTCGTACCTGCAGGCCTGGGACCACAGCGTCGGCGGTGAACGCCTGTTCCGCCTGGACCGGATCCTGCAGGCCACCGAGCTCGACCTGCCGATCCAGGAGGAGCCAGCCGCGCCCCGGGAGGCGTCGACCTTCACGCCGAGCGACGACCAGGCGCTCGTCCGCCTCGAGCTCGACGGACGCGCGCGATGGGTGGGCGAGCAGCTGCCGGTCGAGAGCCTCGAGGAGCTGCCGGACGGTGGGTTCGTGGTGACCCTGCGGGTGGCGTCGGCCGCGTGGCTGCGGCACCTGCTGCTGCGCCTCGCGAGGGACGTCCGCACCGTCGAGCCGGCCGAGGTCGCGGCCGAGGCGGCCGAGGCGGCGCGCCGTGCCCTGCGCGCCTACCGCTGACCGACGTCGGCGGGCCGCGGCGGCCCGCTAGCCTGGCCTCGTGCCCTGGTTCCTGATCTGGACGGTCCTCGTCGTCGGAGCCGTCGTCGTGCTCGGGCTCCTGGGGCGATCGGTCTACCGGTCCGCCAAGGCGACCGGTCGTGAGCTCGGTCAGGCGTCCGACGTCCTGGCGGAGATGTCCGACCGGGCCGCCGAGCGCTCCGAGGCTGCCGAGCAGGCGATCGTCCTGGCCCCTGTCGTCCTGGACGATCCCGAGCCGGCACGACGACGGCGTGCCCTGGCGCTGCAGGCTCGCGAGCGACGACGCGCGGCCCGGCAGAGGCGCCGCGAGGTCGTCTACGCCCGCTGGCGGTCGTTCTCGCACTGAGAGGCGGCCACCCCCGAACGGGTACCGTGCGGCCCGTCGGGAGGGCGCCGCGCACAGGTCGTGGCACGCCGCGGACTAGCATGAAGGGACGACCGATCCGGAGGGCACGATGTTCAGTGGTTTGAGGCTTCAGGAAGTCCTTCTGATCCTGCTCGTCGTCCTCCTGCTCTTCGGCGCGAACCGGTTGCCGGACCTGGCACGGAGCGTCGGCAAGTCGCTCAAGATCTTCAAGTCCGAGGTCAAGGACATCACCAAGGACGAGCCCGCGGCCGGCCCCGCCGCCGCGGCTCCGACCGTCCCCGGGACACCCGGCACGATCCCACCTGGAGCGACGCCCGTCCCGCCCACCACCCCTGGTGTGACGCCTGACGACAGTGGGCGTCTCGGGTCCTGAGGCGGCCCGCTCGGCGCGCGGCGTCCGTCGCAGCCGCGACGGGCGGATGCCGCTGAGGGAGCACATCCGCGAGTTGCGCAACCGCGTGCTGCTCGCGACGGCCGGCCTGGTGGTCGGGGCCGTGGTCGGCTGGTTCGTCTACCCGGCGCTGTTCGCGGCGCTCCAGGCACCGCTGGTGGACCTCGCCAAGAGCCATGACGGCTTCGTCAGGCTCAACTTCTCGGGCATCGCCGGCTCGCTGGACATGCAGATCAAGGTCTCCCTGTTCGCCGGCGTGATCCTCAGCAGTCCGTGGTGGATGTACCAGCTGTGGGCCTTCATCACGCCTGGCCTGACCCGTCGCGAGCGCTGGTACACACTCGCCTTCCTCGGTTCCGGGGTCCCGCTGTTCCTCTGCGGGGCGGGCCTCGCGTGGTGGATGCTGCCGAAGGCGGTGGCCCTGCTCACGGGCTTCACGCCCGCCAACGCGGTGAACCTCATCGACGCCCAGGGCTATCTCAGCTTCATCATGCGGATGGTGCTGGCGTTCGGGCTGGCGTTCCTCCTGCCCGTGCTCATGGTCGGGCTCAACATGATCGGCATCGTCAAGGCGCGCACGTGGTGGGGTGGCTGGCGCTGGGCGATCGTCGTCGGCTTCGTGTTCGCCGCCGTGGCGACACCGACAGGTGACGCCATCTCCATGTTCGTCCTCGGTGTGCCGATCTGCGCGCTCTACTTCGGCGCCGCGGGCCTGTGCTCCCTGCACGACCGCCGCGTCGCACGCTCGCGGGCCGAGCAGGGCGAGGAGATCTACGGCGAGGCACCCGCGTGACCGGAGTCCGGCTCGGCGTGGTGATCAACCCGACATCGGGGCACGGCAGGGGGCAGACACGAGGTGAGCACCTGCTCGCCTACGCCCGCCGCCGCGGGCACGAGGTCACCGACCTCTCCGCCGGCGACCTCCTGGCGGCCACCCAGCATGCCAAGCAGGCGGTGGTGCACGGCCTGGACGCCCTGGTCGTCGTCGGAGGTGACGGCATGGTGCACCTGGGCGCGAACGTCGTGGCCGAGACGGACCTGCCGCTGGGCATCGTGGCAGCCGGGAGCGGCAACGACATCGCACGGGCGATGGGCCTGCCATCCCACGACGTCGAGGCCTCCGTCCGGATCATCGAGGAGGGCCTGGAGTCCGGCGGACGCGCTGTCGACGCGGTGCACGCCGGCCCGCCCGACTACAGCGCGCACGAGTGGTACCTCGGGGTCCTGTCGTGCGGCATCGACGCCGCGGCGAACGCGCGGGCCAACGAGCTCACCTGGCCGCGGGGGAGCGGTCGGTACGTGCGGGCCCTGGCGTCGGTGCTCGCGGGATTCCGTCCGTACGGCTACCGGATCACCATGGACGACGCCGTCTGGGAGTCCCAAGGCACCCTCGTGGCGGTCGCGAACACGCCCTGGTTCGGGGGCGGTCTGAAAATCTCCCCGGACTCGGTGCTCGACGACGGCATGCTCGAGGTCGTCGTCGCCGGTCCGCTGACCCGCAGCGGCGTCATGCGGATCTTCCCCGGCGTCTACGGCGGTCGGCACCTGCGTCACCCCGCGGTCCAGGTGTTCCGGAGCCGGACGGTGCTCGTCGAGCACAGCGCCGTCGGACCGACCCCACCGGCAGGTTTCGCGGACGGTGAGCGGCTCGGCCCGCTGCCTCTTCGTGCCGAGGTGCGACCTGGGGCCGTGCGCCTGCTCGGCTGAGGCCCGGGCGGGTCGGGACGGCGGGTGTCGTGACCAGTACCTAGGCTGGACGCATGTCCTCCCCGGCCGAGCGGTACGCGGCGTCCCGTCGGCGGGCGGCCGAGCAGCGCACCCAGCTTGCTGCGTTCGCAGCCGGCCTCGAGTTCGAGCTCGACCCGTTCCAGCGTGAGGCGTGCACCTCGCTCGAGGGAGGGCGCGGCGTGCTCGTCGCTGCGCCCACGGGCGCCGGCAAGACGGTCGTCGGCGAGTTCGCCGTCCACCTCGCGCTGACCCAGGGTCGCAAGGCGTTCTACACCACGCCGATCAAGGCCCTGAGCAACCAGAAGTACGCCGACCTGGTCCGCAGGCACGGCACCGAGAACGTCGGCCTCCTCACCGGTGACACCACCATCCACGGTGACGCCCCCGTGGTCGTGATGACCACCGAGGTCCTGCGCAACATGCTCTACGCCGGGTCGTCCACCCTCGAGGGCCTCGGGTTCGTGGTGATGGACGAGGTCCACTACCTCGCGGACCGCTTCCGAGGGCCGGTCTGGGAGGAGGTGATCATCCACCTCCCGGACGACGTCCAGCTCGTCTCGCTGTCCGCGACGGTCTCGAACGCCGAGGAGTTCGGCGACTGGCTCACGATGGTGCGCGGCGACACGGCCGTGGTGGTCACCGAGGTCAGGCCCGTCCCGCTCTGGCAGCACGTCCTGGCGAGCGAGGCGCTCTACGACCTGTACGCCGGGCACGTCGACCCCACCGCACCGGGCGTCGACCCGCCGATCAACCCCGACCTGGCCGAGGCCCTGCGCGGCGGTGACCGCGCCGGCGGGCAGTGGCGCGGACGCAGCGGCGATCGGGGCTACCGCGGTCGAGGGGGGCGCGTCGGCGGTGGCAGCCGTCCCGCGCCGGTCCAAAGACGAGCGGCGCCGCGGTTCGCCGTGGTGGACGTCCTGGACCGCAACGCGCTGCTGCCGGCCATCTTCTTCATCTTCTCCCGCGCCGGGTGCGACGCCGCCGTCCAGCAGTGCCTCGGTGCCGGTCTGCGCCTGACGAGCCCCGACCAGGAGGCGCTCATCCGCCAGACGATCGAGGAGCGGTGCAGCGCCATCCCTGCGCAGGACCTCGCCGTGCTCGGCTTCTGGGAGTGGAGCCAGGCGCTGGCACGCGGGATCGCTGCGCACCACGCCGGCCTGCTGCCGCTCTTCAAGGAGACCGTCGAGGACCTGTTCTCCCGCGGCCTGGTCAAGGTCGTGTTCGCCACCGAGACGCTCGCGCTGGGCATCAACATGCCGGCCAGGTCGGTCGTCCTGGACAAGCTCGTCAAGTGGGACGGCTCGGCCCACGTCGACATCACCCCGGGCGAGTACACCCAGCTGACCGGGAGGGCGGGGCGCCGGGGCATCGACGTGGAGGGCCACGCGGTCGTGGTCGACCACGGTGCGCTGGACCCCGTCGCGCTGGCCGGCCTCGCCTCGCGCCGCACCTACCCGCTGCGGTCGAGCTTCCGTCCGACGTACAACATGGCGGTCAACCTGGTGGCCACGGTCGGCCGCGACAGGGCGCGCGAGGTGCTGGAGACCAGCTTCGCGCAGTTCCAGGCGGACCGAGCCGTGGTCGGTCTCGCCCGTCAGGCCCAGTCGCACGCGGAGGCGCTCGAGGGCTACGCCGCGGCCATGCGCTGCCACCTCGGGGACTTCACCGAGTACGCCGAGCTGCGCAGGCGCCTGACCGATCGCGAGCAGGACCTGTCCCGTGAGGCGGCTCGTGCGCGACGGTCCGAGGCGCGGGCGAGCCTGGAGGCGCTGCGGGTCGGCGACGTGGTGGAGATCCCGTCGGGGCGGCGCGCCGGGTACGCCGTCGTCCTCGACCCGGGCAAGGACGCCGGGCTCGAGGGGCCGCGCCCCACGGTGCTCACGGGCGAGCGCCAGGTCCGCACGCTCTCGGCGGCCGACCTGACCAGGGGCGTCCGCCCGGTCACCACCGTCCGGGTGCCCAAGGCGTTCTCCCCGCGCAACCCGGCTCAGCGCCGGGACCTGGCCTCGGCCATGCGCACGGCGCTGGCCGCGCCTCCGACACTGCCGGCGGAGCACCGTCCGGGTAGCCGGCACGAGGAGCGCCCCGCCGCGGACGACTCCTCCCTGGCCGACCTGCGGCGGCGGTTGCGCAGCCACCCGTGCCACGGCTGCTCCGAGCGGGAGGACCACGCCCGCTGGGCGGAGCGCCACCACCGGCTCAAGCGCGAGCACGACGCCCTCGTCCGCCGGATCGAGGGGCGCACCAGCTCCATCGCACGCGTCTTCGACAAGATCTGCGACGTCCTGACGGTCAGCGGCTACCTCGAGCCCGTGACCGGCGACGGTGCCGAGGCTGCCGGACGGCTCCGGGTGACCACCGCCGGCCAGTCCCTCCGACGTCTGTACGCCGAGAGCGACCTGCTCGTCGCGGAGTGCCTGCGCACCCACGCGTGGGACGGGCTCGATGCGCCGGCGCTCGCCGCTGCCGTCTCGACAGTCGTCTTCGAGGCGCGGCGTGAGGAGCGTGAGGCGGCACCCCCGGTCCCGGGAGGACCGCAGGGGAAGCTTGCCCGCGCCCTCGAGGAGACGGTGCGGGTCTGGTCACGCCTGGAGGACCTCGAGGTCGCCCGGGGGCTGCAGGCCACGCGCCCCCTCGACCTCGGCCTGGTGGAGCCCGTGCACCGCTGGGCGAGCGGGAGGAGCCTGACCGCTGTGCTCCAGGGCACCGACCTCGCCGCCGGGGACTTCGTCAGGTGGTGCAAGCAGGTCATCGACCTGCTCGACCAGCTCGCTCAGGCGGCGCCGACCGCAGCGACGCGTTCCACGGCGCGCCGGGCGGTCGACCAGCTCCGCCGCGGTGTGGTCGCCTACAGCTCGGTCTGACCGCCACCGGGCCGGGTTGCCGCAACCGCGAGGGTCACGCCTCGCAGCGCAGCAGGTCAGACGAGTCCTGATCTTGGCGCGCTGAGGCGCGGCCACTGGGATACGTTCGGGCCGTGCCCTCGACGCTCTACTGCAACGGTGTGATCCACTCACCCACGGACCCGTTCGCCGAGGCCGTCCTCGTGGCCGACGGACAGGTGGCCTGGCTGGGCAGCGAGGACACCGTCCACACGGTCCTGGACGGCGTGGACGAGGTCGTCGACCTCGACGGTGCGCTGGTCACGCCCGCCTTCGTGGACGCCCATGCGCACGTGCTCGAGACCGGCCTGGCGCTGGGGAGCGTCGACCTGTCCGCCGCGGCCGGGATCACCTCGCTGGCGAGGGCGCTCGACGCGATCGCCGAGGGGGCTCGCCAGGCCCGGGACTCCGGGGTCGACGGCCCCCTCCTCGCGCACGGCTGGGATGAGAGCGGCTGGCCCGAGGGGCGCGGTCCGAGCACCGCCGAGCTCGACCGGGCCGCCGAGGGTGCACCCGTGCTCGCGGCCCGGGTCGACCTGCACGCGGCGGTCGTGTCCTCGTCGTTCGCCCAGGTGACCGGCCTGGCCGGGCTGGACGGCTGGAGCGGGGGCGGGGTCGTCACCGGCGCCGCCCATGACCGGGCACGGGCCGCCGCGCGCGACGCGAGCCCGCAGCGACGTGAGGACCTGTACCGCGCCGCTCTGGGCGCCGCAGCCGCAGCCGGGATCGCCAGCGTCCACGAGCACAGCTCGCCCACGCTCGACACGCTGGACGGCCTGCGCCTGCTGCTGGAGCTGACGTCCGACCCCACCGGCAGGCTGCCCGGCGTGGTCGGCTATCGCGCCGAGATGTGCGTGACCTCCGACGACGCGCACCGTCTCCTCGAGGCTGTACCGGGGCTGACGGGCATCGGCGGAGACCTCTCGGTGGACGGCACCATCGGTTCCCGGACCGCGGCGATGCGCACGCCGTACGCGGACGGCGTGCGCGGGCAGGTGGGGGACAGGGGAGTGCTCACCCTCTCGGCCGAGGAGGTGGCCAACCACGTCGCCGCGGTCACGCGGGCCGGTGTCCAGGCTGCGTTCCACGTCATCGGGGACAGGGCGATGGACGAGGTGCTCCTCGGCTTCCGGGCGGCCTGTGACGTCGAGGGGATCGCGGCGGTGCGGGCCGCCGGTCACCGCCTCGAGCACGCGGAGATGGTCGACGCCGCAGCGCTGTCGATGCTGGTCCTCTTCGGGCTGACCGCAAGCGTGCAGCCCGCCTACGACGCCCGCTGGGGCGGCCCGGGGGGTCTGTACGAGCGGCGGCTCGGCCCCGCCCGGGCGGCAGCCCTCAACCCGTACGCCGACCTCGCTGGAGCTGGTGTACCCCTGGCGTTCGGGTCCGACTCGCCGGTCACCCCGTTCGACCCGTGGGGCGCGGTCGCCGCCGCCGTGATGCACCAGGAGAAGAGCCAGCGGATCTCCGCGCGGGCGGCGTTCCGGGCGCACACCCGCGGCGGGTGGCGGGCCGGCCGGCTGATGCACACGGGTGCCGGCGAGATCCGGCTGGGGGCCCCCGCGTCCCTGGCGATGTGGCGGACGGACCGGCTGGCCGTCCAGGCGCCCGACGGCAGGATCGCCGCGTGGAGCACCGACCCGCGCGCCGGCACGCCTCTGCTGCCCGAGCTCGGCCCCGACATCGAGCGACCCGTCTGCGTGCGCACGCTGCGCGACGGCGTCGTCCTGCACGACCTGCTGGGCTGACCCGCCGGCTCCGGGCGGGACGTCTCTGCGTGGCGCACCGGTGCGCGTGCCGCGGTTCACACCCCCGCGTCGGCGGGTCGCGACACGCCAGAGGACGACACGCCGCGCGACCCATCGTTCACCCGAACGGCTCATCTGGCGCTGACCTGCGAAGATGGCTCTGACCTGCGGCGATGCTCTCTTGACTCACCCGCTGGAGCCGATAGGTTTCGGGGTGTTCCTCCCCGGTGTCGGCGTGCGGCATGCCCTGCGGCAGACGACTGCAGTGCCAGCCCGGGTGGAGGACGCCGGCTTGGCCCGCGTGTTCAGTAGACAACGGACGACCCCCTCCGGGGCGCGTCGTCCGGTCCGAAGGACACGCGGGCCAGTCCGTCGGCGCTGACGCTTATCCTGGTCCGGTGCCGCTCCGTGCGCCCCGCAGGGGGACGACCCTCATGCTCGCCGTCGCTGGGGGACTCCTGACGGATGCGGGCTTCCCGGGGCTCGGCTGGTGGCCGCTGACCTACCTCGGGATCGCGCTGCTCTTCCTCGCGCTCGCGCGGGACTCCGCACGGTGGAACATGCTCGTCGGCACGGCGTTCGGGCTCGCCTTCTTCCTGCCGCACATCCCGTGGGTGGAGACCTCCGTCGGGATGGTGCCCTGGGTCGGCCTGTCCGGCGTCGAGGCGCTCATCGTCGGGCTGGTCGGCGCCGCCTGGGCGTGGGCCCGGCGCGGTGCGGTCATCTGGCGGAGCGCGACGCTCCAGGCGCCGGTGTTCGCGGTGCTCTTCGTCGGCGGGGAGGAGCTGCGGCAGGTCGCGCCGTTCGGGGGCTTCCCGTGGGGCCGCCTGGCGTTCTCGCAGGCCGACTCACCGCTCGCCCGGTGGGCGTGGGCGGGCGGGGTCCCGGCGGTGTCGTGGCTGGTGGTCGTGATCGGTGTGGCCCTCGCTCTGGGGCTGGTCGCGCTGCGCCGCCTCGACATCGGCACGGCGAGCGGGTGCGCGCTGCTCTCGCTGCTCGTCGTCGTGAGCGGCCTGCTGCTCCCTCTGGACACCGCCGCGCAGGCAGGGCGGCTCGTCGTCGGCGCCGTCCAGGGCGATGTGCCCGACCGCGGGCTCGACTCGTTCAACCAGCAGCGGGAGGTCCTGGACAACCACGTCGCCGGCACCCTCGCCCTCGCCGACACGGTCGCCCGCTCGGGTTCGCCGCTGGACGTGGTCCTCTGGCCGGAGAACGGGTCGGACATCGATCCGAGGGTCGACGCCGCGGCCGCCACTGCCGTGACGGGTGCCGCCCAGGCGGTCAAGGCGCCGATCCTGGTGGGAACCCTCGAGTACCCGTCGACCGGCGGGCGGCTGAACATCTCGCTGCTGTGGGATCCGCAGCGTGGACCGGTCGACTCCTACGCGAAGCAGCACCCGGCGCCCTTCGCCGAGTACATCCCGATCCGCGACTTCGCCCGGCACTTCTCGGACGCCGTGGACCTGGTGACGACCGACATGATCCCCGGGACCAAGGTCGGCGTGATCCGGCTGGACTCTCCGCGGCTGGGCCGGGTGGTGCCGCTGGGCGACGTGATCTGCTTCGAGGTCGCCTACGACGACCTCGTCCGCGACACCGTGCAGGCCGGCGCCGAGATGATCGTGGTGCAGACCAACAACGCCACCTTCGGGCGGTCGGCCGAGTCGACCCAGCAGCTCGCCATGTCCCGGCTGCGGGCGATCGAGCACGGGCGCGCCACGGTGCAGATCTCGACCGTCGGGGTGAGCGCCGTCATCAGCCCCAGCGGACTCGTGCGGCAGCAGACAGAGCTGTTCACCGCGGAGCAGATGATCGCGACGCTGCCGCTGCGGACCGAGCTGACGCCGGCGACCCGATTCGGTGACGCGATCGCGTGGTCGCTGCGTGCACTGGCTGTGGCATGCACCGTCGCCGGGATGGCGGGGGCGTACCGGGTCCGCCGCGGCGACCGGGTCGTCGCCGCCGGCGCCTCGCCCGCGCAGCGCAAGCCGTCGTCGAGGCGTGCGGCACCGCGCGAGCGCAGCGCGGTCCGCTGACGGCGACGACGCCCGGACACGACGGCACCGCGCCACGGCACGGGCGAGCTCACGACGCACCCGCGACAGACGACGACGGCCGCCGCCCGGAGGCGACGGCCGTTGGTCGTGTCTGCGGTACCGCTCAGGCGGAGCGGCGCAGCTTGCCCGCGCGGAGCAGCTCGAGACGCTCGGCGAGGAGCTCTTCGAGCTCGGTCACGGTGCGGCGCTCGAGCAGCATGTCCCAGTGCGTGCGAGGGGGCTTGCCGCCCTTGGGTTCCGGCTTGCTGGCGTCCCTCAGGAGCGCCTCCTTACCGCACCGGCACTCCCACACCACCGGTACGTCGGCCTCGGCCGAGAACGGCAGGACGATGGTGTGCCCGTCCGGGCAGTCGTAGTACGCCTGGAACCGCGGGGCGAACTCGACGCCCTCGTCCGACTCCATGCTGTGAGCTCCGATGCGCATGCCGCGCAAGGATCGGTCAGCCATCGCGTGACCTCCGTTCTGGCCGGTGGGACGAGCGGGGAGGATGTCTCGCTCGTTCGTCGTCTTCCAACTGGCTCAACGCCCGCGATGCGGATGGTGTTCCGCCGGGGTCGTGAAGGTCCCGTGAACGTGACCGACGTCTCGGGCACGGTGCCCACAAGGGCGCTCGGACTCCGGTGCGCTCGGCGACCCGTGTCTCACCGTCCCCTGGCTGGGCCGTGCCCGCAACTCGTCGCGGCCGCGCGGGCCGGTCCTCAGGCGTCCTCGGGGCGTCTGCCCTGCGCCAGGACCACTCCGTCGGTGAACATCACGCCGTCTGCGAAACGGGCCTCGACGCGTCCGCCGCCGAACTGCTCGGCGTACAGGCGCGCATAGAGACCTCCCGCGTCGACCAGCTCGTCGTGCGTCCCCTGCTCGACCACCCGGCCTCCGTCCACCGCCACGATCGAGTCGGCGTGGCGGATCGTCGAGAGCCTGTGGGCGATGGCGATGGTGGTCCGGCCGGCCATGACCTCGGTGAGCGCCCGCTGCACGAGACGTTCCGAGGAGCTGTCGAGCGCCGACGTCGCCTCGTCCAGGATGAGGATCCGCGGGTCCTTGAGCAGCACCCGGGCGATCGCGAGGCGTTGCTTCTCGCCGCCCGAGAGGCGGTACCCGCGCTCACCGACGGTGCTCGCGTACCCCTCGGGGAACGCCATGATGCGCTCGTGGATGTTGGCTGCCCGCGCGGCGTCGACGAGCTCGGCATCGGTGGCGTCGGGGCGGGCGTACCGGAGGTTCTCGGCGATGCTCGCGTGGAAGAGGTACGGGTCCTGGGTGACCATGCCGACCGCGTCGGCCAGGGAGGCGAGCGTGAGGTCGCGCACGTCGACGCCGTCCACCAGCACGGCTCCGCGGTCCACCTCGTAGAGCCGGGGCACCAGGTAGCTCAGGGTCGTCTTGCCGGCCCCCGAAGGGCCGACCAGGGCAGTCAGGGAGCCTGCGGGGACCACCAGGGAGACCCCACGGACCGCCCAGATGGTCCGGTCGCCGACCCCGCCCCCGACCCCGTCCGTGGCCGTCCCGTTGGACGTGACGGTGCCCGGCTCGGCGACACCTGGGCCGTCAGCCCCGGCGCGTCCGATGGAGCTGTCCGCCACCCCGTCCTGCCGCGCGCGTGCGACCGCCGGCCGACCGGCGCCGTGAAGCCCGGTGGGGGCCATCCCGGCCATCGCCCCGAGGGCTGCACTTCCCCTGCCCATGCCCATGCCCATGCCGTGACCGGACCGCTCGCCGGGCGACGGTGGCGGCTCGACGAGGTGAGGAGGGGGAGGGTAGGAGAACCAGACGTCCTTGAGCTCGACGGAGCCGCGCACCTGCCCCATCACCAGCGCGTGCGCACCCGGACGGTCGACGATCGCCGGCGTCAGGTCGAGGTACTCGAAGATGCGCCGGAAGAGGGCCAGGGAGGTCGTCACGTCGAGCGCCACGCGCATCAGCGACACCATCGGCATCAGGAGACGTGCCTGCAGCGTCGAGAAGGCCACGAGCGTCCCCGCGGAGACCCCGGTGCCGCCCACGAGCATGTACCCGGCGACCAGGTAGACCATCGCCGGCGTGATCGCCATGAAGGCGGTGACCACGCCGAAGAAGCCCTGGCCGGCCATCGCCTGACGCACCTGGAGACCGACCTGCCGCTCGTTCTCGCGCCGGTAGCGCTCGATCTCGGCGTCGGCCCGGTTGAAGACCTTGGACAGGAGCACGCCGGAGACGCTCAACGCCTCCTCGGTGATCGCGCTCATGTCCGACAGCGACTCCTGCGTCTTGCGGGCGAGCACCTGTCTCCGGGCGCCCACCCGGCGCTGCAGCACCAGGAACACGGGCATCAGCGCGAGCGAGATCAGGGTGAGCTGCCAGGAGAGCAGCAGCATCGCGACCAGCGACGCGATCACCGTGACCGAGTTGGACAGGATGCTGGCCGCTGTCGTGGTGAGGACCGATCGGACGCCGCCCACGTCGTTGGCCAGACGCGACTGGATCGAGCCGGTCTTGGTCGCCGTGAAGAACGCCAGCTCCATGCGCTCGAGGTGCTCGAAGAGGCGGCTGCGCAGGTCGGCCATGGCCAGGTTGCCCACCCGGGTGGACAGGTAGGTCTGACCGACGCCGATGGCCGCGCTGAGCAGCGGAACGATCACCATCGCGGCGACCAGCCACCGCAGCAGGTGCAGGTCGACCGGTCCGCCGTCGACGGGGAAGAGCGCCTTGTCGAACACCGCCCGGGTGAGGAACGGGGTCACGATCCCCAGGCCCGCCCCGACGACGATGCTCACCGCGACGAGCACGAGCGCGGCCGTGTACGGCGACAGCAGGCCGCCGATCCGGCGCAGCAGCGCGCCGGTGTCGCCACGCTCCCGGCCCGCCATCAGGGGCGCGACCCCTCCTGCTGGCTGAAGAGGTCCAGCGCCTCGACCACCAGTGCGTGGTCGTCGGCCTGGGGGAGCCCGGAGACGGTCACCGTCCCCACGATGCCGACGCCGGTGATCGTCAGCGGGAACGATCCGCCGTGGGCGGCGTACTCCTGCACGGGCAGGCCGCTGTCCTTCTCGAACGTCGAGCCCTTCGCCTTCGACCGCAGGCCCACGAGGAAGGACGGCGCACCGAAGCGGTTCACCACGCGTGTCTTGCGCTCCACCCAGGTGTCGTTGTCCGGCGTGGTGCCGCGCAGGGCGGCGTGGAACAGCTGCTGGCCGTGCCGCCGGATGTCGACGGTGATCGGCAGGCCGCGCTCGCGCCCCAGCTCGACCAGGAGGCACCCGAGCGCCCAGGCGTCGTCGTTGTCGAACCGCGCGAGCTCCAGCCGTGCCTGCTGCTGCTCGACGCTGTGGATGAGACGGGCGATGTCGCCGGCGTCGTCGGTCATGGCTCCTCCTGGGTGTCGGGCACAAGCCTGCCGTACGGCGCCGACACGGGCTCTGCTCGTCCGCTCACAGCGGAGGTCGGCAGCCACCGGGTCGACGCCCGCGAGCCGTCAGGGCGTCGGCTCGCGGGCGTCGTAGTGCCGGAAGGACGGGTTCCGCAGGCCCAGCACCGTCACGACGACCGCGCACACGACGCCGCCGGCGATCGCGGCGAAGGCCTCGCCGGCATGATCGGCGACGGCACCCAGGACGAGGTCGCCGAGGCGGGGGCCGCCCGCGACGACCACGATGAAGACCCCCTGGAGCCGGCCCTGGAGCGCATCGGGCGTGGCCGCCTGGAGGATGGTGTTGCGGAACACGCTGCTCACCGTGTCGGCGGCACCGGCCAGCACCATCGTGACCACGGCCGGGACCAGCGCGCCGTTCGCGGCGCCGCCCGAGCCGGGGCCCGGGGCGAGTGCGATGACGACGCCGAAGCAGGCGACGAACAGCCCCCAGGCGATCACCGAGACGACGACGGCCCGCCCCTGGTGGTGGACGCGACCCAGCGGACCGGAGACGAGCCCGGCCAGGATCGACCCGCAGGCGAGCCCGGCGACGAGGATGCCGACGGTGGTCGCGCCGCCGCCGAGGAGCGCCGCGCCGATGGCGGGGAACAGGACCCGGGGCATCGCCAGCACCATGGCGCACAGGTCCACCAGGAAGGTCATCCGGACGTTCGGCCGGGTCCCGAGGAACTGCAACCCCTCCAGGACCGACCGCATGCCGGCCCGCCGGACCTGGCCCTCCGGGGGGAGCGAGGGCAGGGCGACGACCGTGCCGAAGGCGATCGCCAGCAGGACCGCCTCGATGCTGTAGGCCCAGCCGTACCCCGCGCGTCCGACGATCACGCCGGCCAGCAGGGGTCCGATGGTCATGCTGATCCCGAAGGACACGCTGGTCAGGGCGTTGGCGGCGGGCAGCAGCCGGCCCGGGAGCAGGCGGGCGACGACGGAGCCACGGGCCGGGGAGCTGATGCCGAAGATGCCGTTCTGGACGGCCACGAGCGCGTAGAGCACCCCGACGTTGCGCAGGTCGAGCCACGCCTGGACCGCGAAGGCCGACGACACCACCAGCAGCGCGGCCGAGCTGATGATGATCACCAGGCGACGGTCGTGGGCGTCGACCACCGACCCGCCGTACAGGCCCAGGACGACGAGGGGGACCAGGGCGAACAGGCCCACCAGGCCCACGCTCAGCGTCGACCGCGTGAGGTCGTAGACCTGAAGGCCGACGGCGACGGTGGTCAGAGATGTGCCGATGCCCGAGAGCGACTGCCCGAGCCACATCCGGCGGTACGGCCTGCTCACCCGCAGCGGGCTCAGGTCGAGCAGCAGGCTGGGCACCGGACCATTGTGTCGTATCGATCCGATGCGCACCGGCACAGCCGGGCAGGCGGGTCGTCACACAGCGGCGGCGTCCCCGGAGGTGGGGGGCCGCCGCCGCCTGCCGCTCAGGTCAGGGCTGAGCGAGCTCCGCCGTGGTCTGGATCCGGTCGAGGGCCGGGGCCGACACGGGGGAGGCGTCACCGAGGTAGGCGGTGAACGCGTCGAGGTCGATCGGGCCGGTGACGGCACCGGTCCCGCCGGTCAGGACGGAGAAGCCGTCCCCACCGCCGGACAGGAAGTTGTTCACCGTCACCCGGTAGGTCTGACCGTCGGCCACGGCGACGCCGCCGATGGTCAGGCTTCCGTCGACCACCCGTGAGCCGCCGCACGGGTTCGCCCCGACGGCCGCCGAGGTGCCAGCGGTGTCGACGACGTAGTGGACGCCGTTCGAGACGTAGAGCGTCCGGCCCACCTGGAACTGCTGCTCGAGCAGGCAGTAGAGCTGCGCGCCGGTCAGGTCGAGGGTGACCAGGTTGTTGGTGAACGGCTGGACCGTGAAGGCCTCCTCGTAGGTGATCTCTCCGGCCGCGATGTCCGCGCGCACGCCACCCGGGTTCATGAAGGCGGCAACGGCACCTGCCTCGTTGTCGGTCGCCGCGAGCTGTGCATCGGCGATCACGTTGCCGAGGGGCGACTCCCCGAGGGCGTAGACGGGGTCGCCGGTCGGGCTGACGCCGGACTGGAAGAGGCGTTCCTGGCTCTTGGTGAGGTCCTGCAGGGCGGTGCCGACCACCTGGCTCGCGATGGGACCGAGAGCCGTGCGGTAGCGGGCGATCAGGTCGGTCTGCGCGGGGTCCTTGGCCTGGTCGCGCGTGACGATGAGGTTCTCAGCCGTCGCGGTGAGCACGTCGCCTGTGCGGCGGTCCACGGAGAGGTTGATGTCGGTGACGAGTCGACCGAACGAGCTCGCGCTGGTCAGCAGCTTGCCGTCGACCTCGCAGTTGTAGGCCTGGTGGGTGTGGCCGCTGATCACGACGTCGATCGCGTCGCTCATCCCCTCGACGATCGGGACGATGGGGCCCTGGAGGCCGTTGCAGCCGTTGATGTCCCACGCGTTGGGCCCGGTCTGGGCACCGCCCTGGTGCAGCAGGACGACGATCGTCTCGACGCCCTGACGCTGGAGCTCGGCGGCGTAGCGGTTGGCCGTCTCGATCTCGTCGGCGAACTGCAGACCGGCGACCCCCTGCTGGCTGACGATCTCCGAGGTGCCCTCGAGGGTCATGCCGATGAAGCCGATCTTGACACCGTCGACCTTGTCGATCGCGTACGGCGGCAGGAGCGGCTGGCCGGTCGCCGTGACGAAGGCGTTGGCGGACAGGTACTGGAAGTCGGCGCCGGCGAACGGTGTGCCGTCTGCGCAGCCGTCGACGGGGTGACAGCCACCGTCCTGCATACGCAGGAGCTCGGCGGCGCCCTCGTCGAACTCGTGGTTGCCCACGCTCGTGTAGTCGAGGCCGAGGAGGTTCATCGCCTCGATGGTGGGCTCGTCGTGGAAGGCGGCGGAGAGCAGGGGCGAGGCTCCGATGAGGTCGCCCGCGGCGACCGTGATCGTGTTGTTCTTCTTCTGCAGGGAGGCGAGCCGCGTCAGCTCGGTCGCGAGGTACTCGACACCACCGGCGTCGACGTTCACCGCACCGCCGGTCGCGGTGACGCCCGTCTGGATCCGCCCGCTCGAGCCGCTCGGCGCATCGAGGTTGCCGTGGAAGTCGTTGAGCGCGAGGAGCTGGATGTCGACGGGCTTGGGGCCTGCCGGCACCACCGGGGGAGGGCCGCCGGCCGAGCTGGCCGTCGCGAAGCTCGTGATCGTCATGGCCGCGAGCGTGGTGCTGATCGCCGCCGCGGTGAGGCGGCGGGAGGCGGTTCGTCTCATCAGTTCTCCTGGGTCAGGAATGGTGGAGCGTCGGACCGTTCTTGCCGGCGTCACCGTGCAGCGTCGCCGGGCAAGGCAAAGATCGCGCCAAGGCGCGATGAACCGTGGGGGAGGGGCAGGCGAGGGGGAGGGGTGCGCTGGGACCGCTCCATGACCGGCCACCGGCGATGATGATGTTCCCCCGCTGCGCAGGCACCGCTCCGCTGCGGTGCGTCGAGGCGACGCGATGTCGCGCTCCCACCAAACCGCCACAATTCGCTCACGTCAAGCGATCGGGGCACCCGCGACCCGGTCGCTGCCCGAGCGAGGCTGATCGGCGGTTTGTCCCGGTCGGACGCTGGACAAGTCCGACCGACGTGGCAGCATCGAGCACGTGACCGTCGGCCCGGTGGAGGAGCAGCGCCTGCGCGACCTCGCGCGCCTGCGTCGCGTCCGGGACCGGATCGACCGCGAGTACGCCCAGCCGTTGGATGTCGAGGCGCTGGCGCGAGGCGTCAACATGTCAGCGGGGCACCTCAGCCGCCAGTTCAGGCTGGCGTACGGCGAACCCCCGTACTCCTACCTCATGACGCGACGCATCGAACGTGCGATGGCGCTCCTGCGCCGGGGCGACCTGAGCGTCACCGAGGTGTGCTTCGCCGTGGGCTGCTCGTCGCTCGGGACGTTCAGCACGCGGTTCACCGAGCTGGTCGGCGTGCCGCCCAGCACCTACCGGAACCGGACCGCCGGCGGGGCCGCGGAGATGCCGTCGTGCGTCGCCAAGCAGGTCACCAGACCGGTCAGGAATCGAGAAGCAACCGTCGCAGAGCCGCAGCTAGCGTGACCGGCATGGACCTCACCATTCACTGGACCTTCCTTCCTCACAACGACGCGGACGCGTCCCTGGCGTTCTACCGGGACACCCTCGGCTTCGAGGTGCGCAACGACGTCGGCTACGGCGGCATGCGATGGATCACGCTCGGCCCTCCCGGGCGTCCCGACACCTCGATCGTGCTCGAGCCGCCGACGGCCGACCCCGGCATCACCGAGGACGAGCGCCGGACCATCGCCGAGATGATGGCCAAGGGCAGCTTCGCGCGCATCGTCCTCGGCACGACCGACCTCGACGCCACGTTCGACGCCGTGGCCGCGAGCGGCGCGGAGGTCGTGCAGGAGCCGACGGAGCAGCCGTACGGTGTCCGCGACTGCGCGTTCCGCGATCCGGCGGGCAACATGGTCAGGATCAACCAGATCCGCTGAGCGGCCCCGCCAGACCGAGGAGACACCGATGAGCCTGGCCTCGAGTGCTGCGCCGACAGGGGCGCAGCACGTCGCCGATGCCCATGACCTGATCCGCGTGCACGGCGCGCGCGAGAACAACCTCAAGGACATCAGCGTCGAGATCCCCAAGCGCAGGCTCACCGTGTTCACCGGGGTCTCCGGCTCCGGCAAGAGCTCGCTGGTGTTCGACACGATCGCCGCCGAGTCGCAGCGGATGATCAACGAGACCTACAGCGCGTTCGTGCAGGGCTTCATGCCGACGCTCGCCCGGCCTGACGTGGACGTGCTCGAGGGGCTCACCACCGCGATCATCGTCGACCAGGAGCGGATGGGGGCGAACGTCCGTTCGACGGTGGGGACGGCCACCGACGTGAACGCGATGCTCCGCATCCTGTTCAGCAGGCTCGGCACGCCGCACATCGGCTCGCCGCAGGCGTTCTCGTTCAACGTCGCGTCGGCCAGCGGTGTCGGCCAGTTCAAGGTCGACAAGGGCGAGGCGACCACGGCCCAGAAGCGGTCGTTCACGATCACCGGCGGCATGTGTCCACGCTGCGAGGGCATGGGCTCGGTCAGCGACATGGACCGCACGCAGCTCTACGACGCGACCAAGTCGTTGTCGGAGGGTGCGATCACGGTCCCGGGCTACAGCGCCGACGGCTGGTACGGGCGGATCTTCTCCGCGGTCGTGCCCGGGGACGTGCCCATCGGCCGGTTCACGACGAGGCAGCTGCAGGAGTTCCTGTACGGCGAGCCGCGGAAGATCAAGGTCGAAGGCATCAACCTCACCTACGAGGGCCTGATCCCGAAGATCCAGAAGTCGATCCTCTCCAAGGACGTCGACACGATGCAGCCGCACATCCGCGCCTTCGTGGAGCGCGCCGTGACCTTCACGACGTGCCCGGAGTGCGAGGGAACCCGCCTCAGCGCCGGGGCGCGGTCGTCGAAGATCAAGGGGATCAGCATCGCCGACGTCTGCGCGATGCAGATCACGGACCTGGCGGCCTGGGTGCGCGCCCTGGACGAGCCGTCCGTGGCGCCGCTGCTGGGTTCTCTGAGCCACACGCTCGACTCGTTCGTCGAGATCGGGCTGGGCTACCTGTCGCTGGACAGGCCGTCGGGGACGCTCTCCGGCGGCGAGTCCCAGCGCACCAAGATGATCCGGCACCTCGGGTCGCCGCTCACCGACGTCACGTACGTGTTCGACGAGCCGACGATCGGGCTGCACCCGCACGACATCCAGCGGATGAACGAGCTGCTGCTGCAGCTGCGGGACAAGGGCAACACGGTCCTGGTGGTCGAGCACAAGCCCGAGGCGATCGCGATCGCCGACCACGTCGTCGACCTCGGTCCGGGCGCCGGCACCGCCGGCGGCGAGGTGGTCTTCGAGGGCACCGTCGACGACCTGCGCGCGAGCGGCACGCTCACCGGGCGGCACCTGGACTACCGGGCCGCCGTGAAGCCGACGGTGCGGGCTGCCACGGGTGCCCTGGAGGTGCGGGGAGCGACCACCCACAACCTCACGGGCGTCGACGTCGACATCCCGCTGGGTGTGCTCGTCGTCGTGACCGGGGTGGCCGGGTCGGGCAAGAGCTCACTCATCCAGGGTTCGGTTTCCGGCCGGGACGGGGTCGTCTCGATCGACCAGGGCGCGATCCGCGGGTCGAGGCGCAGCAACCCGGCGACCTACACGGGGATGCTCGAGCCGATCCGCAAGGCCTTCGCCAAGGTCAACGGCGTCAAGCCGGCGCTGTTCAGCGCCAACTCCGAGGGCGCCTGCCCCACCTGCAACGGCGCCGGCGTGATCTACACAGACCTCGCGATGATGGCGGGCGTCGCCACCGTGTGCGAGGAGTGCGAGGGGAAGCGGTTCCAGGCGGCCGTGCTGGACTACCGGTTCGGCGGGCGCAACATCGCCGAGGTCCTCGCGATGCCCGTCACGGAGGCCGAGGGGTTCTTCGCCGCGGGTGAGGCTCGCACGCCGGCCGCACACGCCATCCTCGGGCGGCTCGTCGACGTCGGGCTCGGCTACGTCAGCCTCGGCCAGCCGCTCACGACGCTGTCAGGCGGCGAACGGCAGCGTCTCAAGCTGGCCACCCGCATGGCCGAGCCGGGTGGCGTCTACGTCCTCGACGAGCCGACCAGCGGTCTCCACCTCGCCGACGTCGAGCAGCTGCTCGGCCTGCTCGACCG
>DASXVR010000168.1:0-3497 GCA_036504175.1 Actinotalea sp.
TCAAGGTCATCGGGCAGGGGTACGCGGACGGGATCACCGGCATCGCCGCCGACTTCGGGATCGGGTTGTGACACCGCTGGACCCCCGTGGCGCACGACGCCGCTCGGACCTCCCGTGGCTGCGGCGTCGACCGCTGCCCTATGTCCGGGCGCTCCGGGCACCGCACCCCGAGCCCGCAGCGGGCGTCCGGCAGCCGCCGGCGGCCACCCCACGGCCGGCCGCTGCGGCGACACCCGTGGTGCCGGCGGCTGCGCGTCCGGGGGCCGCTCCTCCGACGCCGCCGGCCCCCGCTCCGGTGCGTCAGACGCCGCCGACCCGGACCTCGACGCCGGCCGCAGCGCCGGCGACCCGGCCACCGGTCACGCCCGCCTCCCCGGGCAGCGCGTCGCTGGACCTGTCGGGGCACAGCCCGGCGGCCCGTCCTGCCCCTGTCGACCTGTCCCACCACACCCCCACGCGCGGCAGCACCTCGCTGGACCTGTCCGGCCCGACGACGCAGTCGGCCGCACCCGCGGCGCCGCCGGTCGCGCCGCGCACGACGAGCGGCTCGACCTCGCTCGACCTGGGCGGCCCGGCCACGCCGCCGGCCGCACCGCGCACGACGAGCGGCTCGACCTCGCTCGACCTGTCCGCACCGGCGACGCCGGCCGCGGGCGCCGGAGCCGGACGACAGCCCACGCCGGCACGGACCGGGAACGCCGCCACACCCGGGTCGCAGGCAGCTCGGCAGGCGTCCCCGGCCGCCCGACCGCCCGCGGCGCGCCGGCACGGGGCGCCGCCGCGGCCCCGGACGGCTGCCGAGGGCGGCCTCGCTCTCGGGTACGCCCCCGCCCGCGTCGTGCCAGGCAGCCGCGTGCTGCTCAGCCGGGACGAGCTCAGCGTCGCCCTCACGCGGGTCCAGTCGGGCGTCGGGGCCCTGACCATCGAGGCCGCCTGCTCGGAGTCGGTGGGCGACCTGCGGCTGGCGGTCGGCTACCGGTTCGACGACGGGCTGTCCTCGCTCGTCGGCCTCGAGCGCGGTGTCCCGGCGGCCCCACCAGGGTCGAGACGCCCGGTGCTGCGAGCCTCGCGCGGTCGGTTCGAGACGGTGACGCTCGACCTGAGGCAGGTGCGCCGCATCGACAGGTTCCTGGTGCTGGCGTACTCGGCCTCCCGGGGAACCCTCAGCTGGGGCGGCACGTTGTCGGTGCGCACCGCCGGCGGCGCCCAGGTCGACATCCCGCTCGACCGAGCACCCGCCCCCGGTGTGCTCGTGCCGCTCTCGGTGTACCTCGTCGACGGGCAGCTCGTGCTCCGCGCCGAGGGTGACCTGGTGCCGGGGGCTCTGCGCGACGCCTGCTTCGCGTACGGCCTGGACGGCATCAGCTGGCTCGACGCGTGGACCCCGCTGACCTGAGGAAGGCCTGAGGAAGGCCTGAGGAAGGCCAGGTCACGGCCACGTCCATCGGCTACGTTCAGTTCCGCCAGGATCACGAGACAGGGAGCCCGACCGTGGGAATCGACTACACCAAGCGCAGCCCCGAGGAGCCGGGCCCGACCCCCGCAGCGCCGGTGTCCCTCAGCAAGGTGACGCTCACCAAGGCCTCGCCCACCGTCTCGCTGACCAAGCAGGGCGGGGCGTCAGGCCTCCTGCGGGTCAACCTGAACTGGAACGCCCGGCCGCAGGGCGCGCCGACGGGTGGCTTCCTGCGTCGCCTCTCGGGTGACACGGGCGCGATCGACCTCGACCTCGGCTGCCTGTACGAGTACACCGACGGCTCCAAGGGAGTCGTCCAGGCGCTCGGCAACGCCTTCCGCGACAGGCACACCTTCGGTGCCGACCCGATCGCCTGGCTGGACGGGGACGACCGCAGCGGAACGTCCACCGGCGGGGAGAACCTGTTCGTCAACCTGGCCCACCTGCCGGCCATCAAGCGCGTGCTCGTCTTCGCCTTCATCTACGAGGGCGTGCCCAACTGGGCGGCCGCCGACGGCGTCGTGACGCTGTTCCCCGTCTCCGGGCCGCAGATCGAGGTCAGGCTCGACGAGCACGACCCGCGGTCCCCGATGTGCGCCATCGCCATGCTCGAGAACGTCGGCGGCGAGCTGTCCGTGCACCGCGAGGTCCGGTACGTGCAGGGGTCGCAGGCCGAGCTCGACCGCATGTACGGCTGGGGCATGCGCTGGGCCGCAGGTCGCAAGTGACCGTGCCGACGGCTGCCTGAGCCGCGTCCGTGCGCCACTTCGCCCACCTGCCGCACGACGAGCAGGCGCGTCTCTTCTCCCATCGTCCGGAGCCGTTCACCCGCGACAGCGACGTGCCGACCCTCGCGGTGGCCCTCGGGGCGACCCTGTACATGCCCGGCACCAGGGAGAACCTCGCACGGGACCTGCGACGCCAGGCGTCCGGCGGCGTGACCAGCAGCGTCGTCTGCCTCGAGGACGCGGTGCGCGACGAGGACGTCCCCCGCGCCCACCGCAACGTCGTGGAGCAGCTGCGCACCCTGTCAGCCCAGCTCGGCACGGGCCCGTCCGGTGACGGGTCCGCTGCGCGCGGACAGGCGCTGCTCGACGGGCTCGACGACGACGACGGTCCCGACGGACCGCTGGTCTTCGTCCGGGTGCGGGCGCCCGAGCAGATCGGCTCGATCGTCGCCGGCCTCGGCGACCACGCGGGCGTGCTGAGCGGGTTCGTCCTGCCCAAGTTCACCGAGACGAGCGGCACCGCCTACCTCGACGCGCTCGTCGACGCCACGAGCTCCTCGGGCCGTCGGCTGCTGGCGATGCCCGTCCTCGAGTCGCCCTCGCTCATGCACCGCGAGACGCGCCAGGACGAGCTCACCGCGGTCGCCCGGCTGCTCGACAAGCACCGGCCGGCCGTGCTCGCCGTCCGGATCGGCGCGACCGACCTGTCGGGCCTGTTCGGCATCCGGCGGGACCGCGACCTGACCGTCTACGACGTTCGAGTGGTGGCGGACCTCATCGGTGACGTGGTGAACGTCCTGGGTCGCACGGACGGGAGCGGGCACGTCGTGACAGGGCCCGTGTGGGAGTACTTCGGCGGCCGTGAGCGGCTCTTCAAGCCCCGCCTGCGGCAGACGCCGTTCGAGCAGCTGCACGCCGGTGACCTCCGCCACGACCTGCTGCACCGTGACCTGGACGGGTTGATCCGCGAGGTCGTGCTGGACCGGTCGAACGGCCTGGTCGGCAAGACCGTCATCCACCCGAGCCACGTGGGCACCGTCCACGGGCTGTCCGTGGTCAGTCACGAGGACCTCGCCGACGCGACCGACATCCTCGCCGAGGCCGCCGGCGGCGTCGCCTCCTCCCGCTACGGCAACAAGATGAACGAGTCGCGTCCGCACCGCGCATGGGCCGAGCGCACGCTGCTCCGCAGCCGGGTCTTCGGCGTCGCGAACGAGGACATCAGCGTGGTGGACCTGCTGTCGGCCCTGACTCCGTCGTGACGGGCACCTCCACGTGGGTCGGGGACTGGGTCGGCGACCGCCTCGGCATGA
>DASXVR010000169.1:0-4833 GCA_036504175.1 Actinotalea sp.
AGGGCCGTCGCGAGCGACGACTCAGGCCGCACCCCGAGCGCCATCACGACGGTGTCGGCGTCGACGTGCACCTCGCCCTCGAGGCCGACGGCCGTCAGGCCCTTCTCGTCGATCGCCGTGACCGTGTGGCCGGTGAGCAGCCGCACGTGGTTCTCGAGCAGGCCGCGCAGCAGGGAGATCTTGTTGAGGAAGAGCATGTCCGCGGCGACCACGTCGGTCATCTCGACGATCGTCACCTCGTGACCGGCCTCGGCGAGCTCGAGGGCGAGGTCCGCACCGGAGAGCCCGCCGCCGGCGACGACCACCCGCTGCCCGACCGGGCCGTGGGCGCCGCTGTGAGCGTCGATGACCTCCATGACGTTCTCGCCGTCGATCCCAGGGATGACGGGCGCCGTCGGCAGGGAGCCCGTGGCCAGGACGACCGCGTCGGCTGCTGCCAGCTCGGGTGAGTCGGCCTCGATCTCGGTCCTCAGGTGGACGGTGACGGGCAGGTCGGCGATCTGCCGGTCCCACCAGCCGACCATCGCGCGCAGCTCGCTCTTGAAGCCGGGGGTCGCCGCCGGCCAGAGCACACCTCCGATGTGCTCGGCCCGGTCGTAGACGTCCACGGTGTGCCCGCGCAGGGCGGCGACCCGCGCAGCCTCGAGCCCTGCGGGGCCGGCACCGACGACCGCCACGTGCTTGCGCCGGGTTGCGGGGACGATCATGCGGACGTCCTCGAAGCCGGCCTGCGAGTTGACGGCGCAGCTCAGCGGGATGCCCGCGAAGACGTTGCCCACGCACATCTGGTTGCAGCGGATGCACGGACGGATCTCCTCGCGGCGTCCGGCGGCGAGCTTGTCCACCCACTCCGGGTCCGCGATGAGGCCACGGCCGATACCCACGAAGTCGGCGTCGCCGGCGGCGAGGATCTCCTCGGCGTTCTCCGGCGTGATGTTGCCGCATGCGAGGACGGGGATGCCGAGCACCTTCTTGACCGCCCGCGCCGCCGACAGCAGGCACGAGTCGCCCAGGTAGTAGGGCGGGAAGACGTAGTCCATCGCCTCGTACGAGCCGTCGTCGGCCATCAGCAGGTCGACGCCGGCGGCCTCGAGCAGGCGGGCGATCTGCTGCGTCTCGGTGAGCGAGCGCCCCCCGGGCACGAAGTTGTCCACCGTGAGCCGGAAGCTCACGGGCATCCTCGGCACCGCTGCCTTGACCGCCCGGACGATCTCGACGGCGAAGCGGGCACGGTTCTCGACCGAGCCGCCGTACTGGTCCTCGCGCCGGTTCCACTGCGGTCCGAGGAACTGGTCGATGAGGTAGCCGGTGTGGCCGTGGATGTCGATCATGTCGGCGCCGGCCTCGGCGCAGCGCACCGCAGCCTCGGCGAACCGCCGGACGATGAGCTCCACCTCGTGCGTCTCGAGCGCGCGGCACAGGACGTCGGGGCTGAAGAAGTCAGGGTTGTCCGACGCCGACACGGGCGGGCGCTCGGCGGTGAAGGCCGGGTTGTTGCGGCCCTGACCTGCGCTGAGCTGCACACACAGCTTGGAGCCCTCGGCGTGGATCGCGTCGACGAGCGCCCGCAGCGGCGGGATGCAGTCGTCGGAGTCCATCCGGGTCAGGCCGGCGTGCTCCTCGAGCTCGGTCACCGCCAGCGCGATCTCGCTCACGATCAGCCCCGCGCCACCCCGGGCGCGCTCGGCGTAGTAGGCCACCTGCCGGTCGGAGAAGTGGCCTGCCGGGGTGCACATCCCGGTGCCCATCGGTGGCATGACCACGCGGTTCTTGAGCCTGAGGTGTCCGATCGACCCGGGTGCGAGGACGTGCTCGTAGGTGAACACAGCTGGCCTTCTTCCGACGGCGTGAGCGCTGGTCCCGCGGCCGCGGGACCAGGCCGACACCTCATCGTCTGCCGGTGCGTGGCGGGGCGCCTGGGTCGGACGTCCCTGCGCGTCGCGCCTGGTCAGGGGCGGTTTCTCACGGAAGTCGCAAGGTCTGGCGTGCCGCGGCGACGAGCAGGTAGCCCACCATCCACAGCTCGCCGGCGGTCGCCGGGACCGTGAGGACGTCGGACAGCGACGCCGCGCCCGGAGCCAGGAGGCCGAGGTAGGTGCCGAGCACGTAGCCGACGCCACCGATGACGAGGAGCCACCCGAGGAGGCGAGGCATGGACCCCGACCTCAGCACGAGCCATCCCATCGGGATGAGCCACAGGCCGAAGAAGATGCCGCCGACGTCCCACACGGCGCCGTTGAGGTCGTACAGCAGCTGCGCGTCGGCAGCGCGGTCCGCCACCGTCCCGGCGCCCGAGACGGCGACCCCGAGTGCGGTGGCCGAGAAGGCTGTCCCGAGCAGGATGACCACGGCGTTGACGAGCCCGAAGGCGGCGATCGCGCCGGCGGCGACCTGGTGCACGCCCCGGAAGAGCCGGAAGAACCCGAGGGCTGCGAGCGCCTGCGCGACGACCCCGGTCAGGTCGAGGGCGATCCCGAGGCGGGCCAGGCTCTCGTGCGCGACGAGGTTGGCTGCCGTGGTGACCGCCTCGCCGGGCACGTACAGCTGCTGGCGGACGAGCATGAAGCCGAGCAGGCCGCTGATGGCGAGCCCGAGGTAGGCGAGGCCGGTGAAGCGAGCCGCGCTCGTCACGCCGGCGGTGCCGGTCGGGCGCGAGGTACGGGTCAGGCGAGCGGTGCTGGTGACGGTGGACATGAGTGCTCCTTCGAGGTCGTGCGGGCAGGCTGGAGGAAGCCGCGGCCGGTCGTCGGCAGCGGGTCGAGCTGTGGGGGGACGCGTCAGGCGGGCCGGGACATGCCCGTCCGAGGGCTGCCGCCGATGCGCCGTGCGAGGAGCATTGTCGCTCCGATGTTAAGCATTCTTGACATCACCACGGTAGAACGGGACATCGCTCGTGTCAACAATCTTTTACCTCGCGGTCCCTGCCCCTCAGGCGTGCCCGCTCCTATAGTCACGTCATGATCACCGGATGGTCGGGCTCGAGGCAGGCCTTCGCCGACGCAGCAGGCTGGTTCGTGACGGTGGCGCGCAAGGTCGACGACAGGTGGGCGGACCCAGGTCTGGGTGAGTGGGACGTGAGGGCACTGGTCGGCCACACCAGCCGGTCCCTGCTCACCGTCGAGGCCTACCTCCAGGTCCCGGCCGAACGGGTGGACGTCGAGTCCCCCGCCGCCTACTACGTCGCGTCGCGGGCCGTCGCGTCAGGGCCCGGCGTCGCGCAGCGCGGGCGTGACGCCGGTGCGGCACTCGGGGCGGACCCCGCCGCGGCCGTCGCGGAGATCGCCGCGCGCGTGCTGCCGCTCGTGGACAGCAGGGACGGCTCGGAGCTCCTCACGAGCGTCGCCGGCGGCATGCGGCTGGCCGACTACCTGCCGACGAGGACCTTCGAGCTGGTGGTGCACACGCTGGACCTCGCTGCTGCGCTGGGGCTGGCCGAGGAGCCGCCGCCGCTCCCAGCACGGGCGGCACTGGGACTCCTCGCCGAGCTCGCGGTCGCCGACGGGCTCGCCGGTCCGCTGCTGCTCGCCGCCACGGGACGGACGAGCCTGCCGCCCGGCTTCTCGGTGCTCTGAGGGCCGTAGGCCGCCCAGGCCGGCGGCTCAGGCCGGTAGCTCGGGCCGGCAGCTCAGGCCGGTGGCTCAGGCCGGTGGCTCAGGCCGGAAGGGCCGGCGTGATCAGCGAGCCGACCGCCGCGATGACCACGCGAGCACCGGCGACTGCCACCGACGCGTCGCCCTGGGCAGGCTCGCGGACGGCACCCACCGCAAGGTCCGTGAAGGCCCTGGCCGCGTCGTCGGGCAGGCCGAGGCCGCGCGTGGTGCGCGCCAGGGTCGTGTCGGCGCCGTCGGAGACGTGCACCCCCCTCGACACGAGGACGGCGACGAGGGCGGTGCGCGCCGCACGGACCGCCTGGACCGCCGCACGGGACGGGCACGTGACGGCGATCAGCTCGGTGTTCTGCAGCTGGCGTTCGGCGCGTGCCAGGGTGACCCGGGCCATCCGGTCGGGTGCGAAGCCGACGGTGGCGGGTGGCGCGTCGCTCTGCGGCGGTGCAAGCGTGCTCACCCCCACACCGTGCCATGCCGAGGTCGCCGATGCGTGCCGAACGGGAGGGTTGTTCAGCGCCGGTGCCAGCACTCCTCGTCCGGCACGACGCCCAGGCACCCGCGGAGGGCGCCAGGTCGACGGGGCGCCAGGCTAGGCCGTGGATGTCGGGCTCGGCTCACGCTGGGAGGGCCACGCGTCCCGCCGCAGCAGCACCAGGAGCTCCTCGTGCGGACCCACGACGAACGCCTCGTCGCCGGCCTCGAGGGTCGTCCAGCGCCTGACGACGCGGTGGGCCACCTGCTCACCGCGATGGCGGACGGAGAGCACGCGGCTCCCGCCGGTGAGGGCGTCGATGCGGGCACCGTCGAGGCCACCGCCCGGGGTGACCTGCACGCGCGCGTAGAGCAGCGGGACGTCGCCGGCGAGGAACGTGCCGAGGACCTCCAGGCCCAGCGCCGCGCCGACGAACCACGGTGCGGCGAGCTCGTCGGTGGAGCGCACGTGGGTGAAGCCGAACGCCCGACGCACCGTCGCCGCCAGCCGCCTGTCGAAGAGGCGGAGCGCCACCGTCACGTCGTCGCGGTCTCCCAGCCAGTCGCGGACGGCGAGCGCCACCTCGAGGTTGGTCAGGTCGTCGGAGGTCAGCACGGCCACGGCCCGGGCCTTGTCGAGGTTGACCAGCTCGAGGGTCCGCGCGAGCGTGGCGTCGCCGAGGACGACCTTCGCGCCCAGGGCACGCGCCTGGCCCAGGTACCTGTTGCCCTCGTCGGTCTCCACCACCACGAC
>DASXVR010000170.1:0-4609 GCA_036504175.1 Actinotalea sp.
CCCTCGGTGCCGGCGAGGTCGGCGAGCGACCGGGCGAGGAGCGCCGTCGGGATGGTCCGTGACGCGACGATGGTGCGCCGGTAGGAGGTCGTCCAGCGGTGGTCCCCGAGGCCGGCTCCGCCGAGGTTGACGACGGCGTCGACCCCCCGCAGCGACTCGGCGTCCAGGCGGCCCGCCATCGGGTCCCAGCCGATCTCGCGCGAGCAGGTGGGCTCGCCGCGGACCAGCCGCCGGACCCGGTGGCCCTCGTGCGCGAGGTGCTCGACGAGTGCCGATCCGATGAGTCCGTGCGAACCAGCGATCACCACGTCCATGACGTCACCGTAGGCCCCCTGCACACGCGTGGACGATGGGATGGGCTGGACGCCACGTCAGCCCGGCCCGTCTGCCGGGCCGGGCCTCCTGTGGTCGTCGCAGGTCAGAGGCCGACCTCGGAGCCGAAGTCGCCCTCCTCGATGCGCTTCTTGACCGCGGCCAGGTACCTCGAGGCGTCCGCCCCGTCGACGAGCCGGTGGTCGTACGAGAGGGCGAGGTAGCACATCGAGCGGACCGCGATGTACTCGCCACCGTCGGCGTCGGTCGCCACCACGGGGCGCTTGACGATCGCGCCCGTCCCGAGGATCGCCGAGGTGCCTGCCGGGACGATCGGGGTGTCGAACAGCGCCCCGCCCGAACCGGTGTTGGTGACGGTGAAGGTCGCCCCGCTCAGCTCGTCCGGGGTCACCTTGTTGTCCCGCGTCCGGGTGGCCAGGTCGGCGATCTTGCGGGCGATGCCTGCGAGGTTCAGGTCCCCCGCGCCGCGGATCACCGGGACGACGAGACCGCGCTCGGTGTCGACGGCGATGCCGACGTTCTCCTCACCGTGGTAGGTGATCTGGTTCCCGTCGAGGATGCCGTTGACCTTCGGGTGCCCCTTCAGGGCCTCGGTGGCTGCCAGCACGAAGAAGGGCAGGAAGGTCAGGTTGACGCCCTCGCGTGCGGCGAAGTCGTTCTTGGCCCGGGCCCGCAGGCGCGCCACCTTCGTGACGTCGACCTCGACGACGGTGGTCAGCTGCGCCATCGACTGGAGCGACTCGACCATGCGCGAGGCGATGATCTGACGCAGTCGGCTCGCCTTCTCGGTGGTGCCGCGCAGCGGTGAGACGGTGGCCGCAGCGGCTGGCCGTCCGGCGGCGGGAGCGGCTGCCGGCGCGGCCGCGGGCCGCGTGGCTGCCTGAGCCGACGCCGCCTTGGCCGCCTCGGCGGCGCGCTCACGTTCGGCCCGCTCGCGTGCGGCGCGCTCGGCGGCCTCGAGGACGTCCTCCTTGCGGATCCGCCCTCCGACCCCGGTACCCCGCAGCGAACCGAGGTCGACGCCCTTCTCAGCGGCCAGCTTGCGCACCAGAGGCGTCAGGTAGCCGCTGGCACCCCCGCCGACGGCGCCCTCGTCCGGCGCGGTCGCCGCCGCGGCCGGGGCCTCTGCCGGGGCAGCGCTCGGTGCGGTGGTGCTCGGCTCCGGAGCGGTGGTCGCCGCCTGGGCGGGCGCGGGGGCGGAGACCGGGTTCTCCTGCTCCGCCGGCTCCTCGGGGACGACGGCGGTCACAGCGGCGGCCGTCTCCTGGGCGGCTGGCTGCTCGGGCGCGGGGGCCGCGTTCGCGGGCTCGCCTGCGGGCGCGGCGCCTGCGGCACCGATGCGGGCCAGGGGTGTGCCGACCTCGACCGTCTCGTCCTCGCCGACGAGGATCTCGGTGAGCGTCCCGGCGAAGGGGGAGGGGATCTCGGTGTCGACCTTGTCGGTCGAGACCTCGAGGAGCGGCTCGTCCAGGGCGACGGTCTCGCCGACCTGCTTGAGCCAGCGGGTGACCGTCCCTTCGGTCACGCTCTCGCCGAGGGCGGGCATCGTGACGTCCTGGGTGGCACCACCGGAGGCGGCAGCCGCAGGAACGGGCTCGGCTGCCGCGGGGGCGGCCTCGTCGGCCTGCTCGGCCTGCGGAGCCTCCGCCGACGGCTCGTCGACGGCCTCGCCGGTCACCTCGGCCGGCACCTGGCTCGCCTGCTGCTGGTCGCCGGCGTCGGCGCCGTCGGACGGCTCGTCGCGTGCGGGCTCCTCGGGGGTCGCCTCGGCGGCCTGCTGCGCGGGAGCAGCGGCGCCGTCGCCGCCGGCCTCACCGGCCGCCCCGATCCGGGCGAGAGCAGTGCCGACCTCGACCGTCTCGTCCTCGCCCACCAGGATCTCGGTGAGCGTCCCGGCGAACGGGGACGGGATCTCGGTGTCCACCTTGTCGGTCGAGACCTCGAGCAGGGGCTCGTCCACCTGCACCTCGTCGCCGACCTGCTTGAGCCACCGGGTCACGGTGCCCTCGGTGACGCTCTCGCCGAGAGCCGGCATCAGCACGGAGTCAGACATGACCGCGTGTCTCCTTCGCTGGGGTCAGTTGTGGGCGTGCAGGGGCTTGCCGGCAAGGGCGAGGAAAGCCTCGCCCAGCGCCTCGTTCTGGGTGGGGTGCGCGTGGACGAGGGACGCGACGTCCTCCGGGTAGGCCTCCCAGTTCACGATGAGCTGGCCCTCGCCGATGAGCTCACCGACCCGGGCACCGATCATGTGCACGCCGACGACTGGCCCGTCCTTCTGCCGGACGAGCTTGACGAAGCCGGCAGTGCCGAGGATCTGGCTCTTACCGTTGCCGCCGAGGTTGTAGTCGAGCGTCTCGACCCCGTCGGCCCCGTGGATCTCGCGGGCCTTGGCCTCGGTCAGGCCGACCGAGGCGACCTCGGGCTCGGAGTAGGTGACGCGGGGGATACCGGACTCCACGATGACCGGCGGGTTGAGCCCGGCGATCTGCTCGGCGACGAAGATCCCCTGGGCGAACCCGCGATGGGCGAGCTGCAGGCCGGGGACGATGTCGCCGACGGCGTAGACGTTGCCGACGCCGGTGTGCAACCGCTCGTCGGTGAGCACGAACCCGCGGTCCATGCGGACGCCCTGCTCCTCGTAGCCCAGGCCGTCGGTGCGCGGGCCGCGGCCCACGGCCACCAGGAGCAGCTCGGCGTCGAAGGTCTTGCCGTCCTCGAGGGTGACGTGAACGCCGTTGTCGTCCTGGGTCGCGCTCTGGAAGCGGACGCCCGTGGAGAAGGCGATGCCGCGCTTGCGGAACGCGCGCTCGAAGGCCTTGGACAGCGCCTCGTCCTCGTTGGGGATCAGGTGGGGGAGGGCCTCGACGATGGTCACGTCGGCGCCGAACGACTTCCACACGCTGGCGAACTCCGAGCCGATCACGCCACCGCCGAGGACGACGACGGAGGCCGGCACGTGCTGCAGCGTGAGCGCGCCGTCCGACGTGATGATCCGTCCGCCGATCTCCAGGCCGGGCAGCGAGCGCGCGTACGAGCCGGTGGCGAGCACGACGTTGCGACCGGTGTACCGCTGGCCGTCGACCTCGACGGTGTCGGGCGCGACCAGCCGGCCGTGACCCTCGACGAAGGTCACCTTGCGCGACTTCACCAGGCCCTGGAGGCCCTTGTAGAGCCGAGCGATGACGCCGTCCTTGTACTCGTGGACGCCGGCCATGTCGATGCCGTCGAACGAGGCCTTGACGCCGAACTTCTCGCTCTCGCGGGTCGCGTCGGCGAGCTCGGCCGCGTGCAGCAGCGCCTTCGTCGGGATGCAGCCGGTGTGCAGGCAGGTCCCGCCGAGCTTGCCGGACTCGATGAGCGCGACCTGCATGCCGAGCTCGGCTGCGCGCAGGGCGGTGGCGTAACCGCCGCTCCCTCCGCCCAGGACCACGATGTCGTAGACGGTGGGGCTGTCAGCCACGATGCGATCTCCTCGGACACAGACGTCGGGTCGGGGTGCTCCGGTCATCTTGTCATCACCTGCGTCGGGGCGTGAACCGGAGCGCCGCCACCCGGATTCCGCACCGGGCGAAGTCATCCTATGACTACTCGCGTCCTAGGCTGACGCCATGCGACTGTTCAGCCGGCGCCGACGGACCGCCGACGCCGACGGCGAGCCCTCAGCACGCGAGGCGCGTGAGGCCACCGTCGCGCATCTCACGGACTTCGTCCGCACCAGGGTGGGCGTCGAGGCGTACATCGAGCCGGCGACCCAGGTCACGCAGACCACTGTCGTCCTCATCGCCACGACGGGTGAGTGGACCCGGCGTCGGGTCCCGGACGCACGCGCTGCGCGCGAGCTCGCCGGCCGGCTCGGGATCCCTGTCTATGACGTGCAGCTCACGGGGTATCCCCGCCGCATGCGTGACTGGAACGCGCGCCGGCGCTCCTGAGGTCGACGCGGTCCGACCAGCACCGCCCGCTCACCGGAAGCGCCCGGCCCAGCAGGAGCCCCCGCTCAGCGGGCGGGCGTGCCCTCGAGGAGCGCGAGCAGGGTCCTGACGCCGACGCCTGTCCCGCCGACGGGGGTGTACCCGTGGGCGGAGCCCTCGTTGAAGGCGGGGCCGGCCACGTCGAGGTGCGCCCAGGGCGTGCTCCCGACGAACTCGCGGAGGAAGATCCCGGCCACGAGCATCCCGCCGAAGCGGTCGCCGATGTTCGCCAGGTCGGCGACCTGGGACTTCAGGCTCGCGCGCAGCTCGGTCGGCAGCGGCATCGGCCAGAACTGCTCACCGGC
>DASXVR010000171.1:0-14090 GCA_036504175.1 Actinotalea sp.
TGGCGCGAGTGGAGCGAGCTGTTCCCGGGTTCGCTCGAGGCGTCGGTGCAGGGGTACCAGGCCTACGTGGAGGCCGTGCACCCGTGGATCGACTCGGTGGAGCCCCGCGTCGCCGACGCCGAGTGGCTGCGCGGGATCGCCGCTCTGGCGACGGGCTGACCGCCGGAACGAGGGGCGCGTCACACCGCGCGTGGCCCCGAGGTCCTGGCGTGCGGGTGCGCGTGCCTGCCAGGATCCCCCGGTGACATCGCAGCACGCACTCCACGCACTCCCTCAGGAGCAGGTCCGGGCGCTCTGGGACTTCGCCGACCCGGGCGCATCTGCCAGGCGCTTCGCCGCCGCGGCCGACGACCTCACCCTGCCGGCGGCCCACCGTGACGAGCTGAGGACCCAGCAGGCCCGCGCCCTCGGGCTCGCCGGTGACCGGGCCTCCGCGGAGGCCCTCCTGAACGGCCTCGACTCGGTCGACGACGTGGTGCACGTGCGCGTGCTGCTCGAGCGGGGGCGGATCCTCAACTCCGCGGGCCTGCCGCGGGCCGCCGTCCCGCTCTTCCGGCAGGCCGCCGACCTCGCCGAGCACGTCCGCAGCACGCACCTGGCCGTCGACGCGCTGCACATGCTCGCCATCGCCGACGAGGGGCACGAGGAGGGCTGGTCACGCGACGCGCTCGCCGTGGTCGCCTCGGCCGAGGACCCGGAGACCCGCCGCTGGGCGACCTCGCTGCACAACAACCTCGGCTGGCACCTGCACGACGCCGGCCGCCTCGACGAGGCCCTCGTGGAGTTCCGCCTGGCGCACGTCGCGAGCCAGGAGACGGGCACCACCGAGCAGGAGCAGATCGCCCGCTGGGCCGTCGCCCGTTGCCTGCGGTCGCTCGGTCGCACGGACGAGGCGCTCGAGCTGCAGCGTGAGCTGCTCACCGAGCGGCCCGACGACGAGGACGTCCGCAGCGAGATCGCCGCCCTCGAGGGCAACGGGCCGACGGCTCCGTAGTCGCGAGCCCCCCAGCCGCTACTCGAAGCGCGTCGGGTCACCCGAGCCGACGCGGACGACCTCCGGGTAGCCCTCGGACCAGTCGATCACCGTCGTCGGCTCCGCGCCGCACTCGCCTGCGTCGACCACCGCGTCGACGACGTGGTCCAGCTCCTCCTTGATCAGCCAGCCCTCGGTCATCGGCTCCTCGAGCCCGGGCAGCAGCAGGGTGCTCGAGACGATCGGACCGCCGAGCTCGCGCAGGAGCGCACGCACCACCGGGTGGTCGGGGATGCGCACGCCGACGGTCCTCTTCTTGGGGTGGGCGAAGCGGCGGGGCACGTCCTTCGTCGCCGGCAGGATGAACGTGTACGGCCCGGGTGTCGACGCCTTGATCGCCCGGAACGCCGAGTTGTCGAGCAGCACGAACTGGCCGAGCTGGGCGAAGTCCGCGCACACCAGCGTGAAGTGGTGCTTGTCGTCGAGGTGGCGGATGCGCCGGATCCGGTCGGCCCCGTCAGGGCTGTCCAGGCGGCACCCGAGCGCGTAGCCGGAGTCGGTGGGGTAGGCGATGAGCGCGTCGTCCCGCAGCAGCGCCACCACTTGTGCGATCGCGCGGGGTTGCGGGTCCTGGGGATGGACGTCGAAGTACCGGGCCATCCAGCGAGCGTAGGGGCAGCCGCCGCGGCTGGCACGAGGCCCTCCGACCCCACACTCGTGGCCCTGTCCACAGGGGGACGGGTCCTTTCCGTGGCCGGAGCTCGAACGCTCCTACGTTCACCGCTCATGGAGAACAACCCCAGTCACATGCTGCTTCTGTCCGACGCGCGCTCGCTGCCGCTGAGGGTCCTCGACGGTGCTCCGACCGCGCTCGTCCGGCGTGCCCGTCGACGACACCGTCAGCTGGCTCTTCTCCTGCTCGCGACCGGTCTGGCCACCCAGCTCGCGGGGTGCGCAGGCGCGGGCTCGGGCTCGGAGAGCCGCCCGAGGCAGTCCGTGACTCCGACGCCATCGGTCACACCCTCCGGAGGCTCCCGCACCCCGGCGCCACGACACCGGGCCCACCCCCACCTGGCACCGCAAGCGGTGTGAGGGTCGGGGTGTGCCGGCCGCCCGGCTTGACTTCGAGCGCACTCGAAGGCGGAGGCTCGTGGACATGAGCGAACCCACACCCCGCACCCTCTCCACACGAACCCTCGGCAGCGCTACGAACGGCACCGCCCTGACCGTCTCGACCATCGGCCTCGGCTGCATGGGCATGTCCGACTTCTACGGCGCCAGGTCGGAGCCCGGCTCGGACTCCGAGCAGAGCTCGATCGCGACGATCAAGCGCGCCCTCGACCTCGGCGTGAGCCTTCTCGACACCGCCGACATGTACGGCCCGCACACCAACGAGCGGCTCGTCGGCAAGGCGATCGCGGGCCGTCGGGACGAGGTGGTGCTGGCGACGAAGTTCGGTGTCGTCCGCGACCCCGCCGACGGCGCCCGGCGCGGCGTCAGCGGAGCGCCCGAGTACGTCCGCCGGTCGGTGGACGGCTCCCTGCAGCGCCTCGGCGTGGACCACATCGACCTCTACTACCAGCACCGCGTCGACCCGACCGTCCCGATCGAGGAGACCGTCGGGGCCATGGCGGAGCTGGTGCAGGCGGGGAAGGTCCGCCACCTGGGCCTGTCCGAGGCGAGCCCGGAGACGATCCGTCGTGCGCACGCCGTGCACCCGATCACCGCGCTGCAGACCGAGTACTCCCTGTGGACGCGGGACGTCGAGCAGGACGTGCTGCCCCTGCTGCGCGAGCTGGGCATCGGGCTGGTCCCGTACTCCCCGCTCGGTCGGGGCTTCCTGACCGGCACCATCACGTCCACGTCCGAGCTGGCCGCCGACGACTTCCGCAGGTCGAACCCGCGCTTCGTCGGCGACGCGCTGGATGCGAACCTGGCGCTCGTCTCGAGGGTTCGTGAGCTCGCCGAGCACAAGGGCATCACCGCAGGTCAGCTGGCCCTGGCCTGGGTGCTGGCCCAGGGTGAGGACGTCGTGCCCATCCCGGGCACCAAGCGCGTCGGCTACCTCGAGGAGAACGTGGCAGCGGCAGCGGTCGTGCTGAGCGGCGACGACCTCGCTGCGCTGGACGCGGTGATGCCCGCCGGTGCCGCCGCGGGAGAGCGGTACGCCGACATGAGCTCCGTGAACCGCTAAGGCTGTGCACGACGCGGGGACCGCGCCTCCTGTGCGCGGTCCCCGCCCGCGCTGCCTTGACTTCGAGTGCACTCGAAGGGAGATGCTCTGCGCATGTCCACGACGATCGACGCCTCCGCCGACCTGCTCGTCGGGACGCCCGCGTCCCTGAGCATCGCCGAGGCGGCCTCCGCGTCCGGCCTCACCACCCATACGCTGCGCTACTACGAGCGCGACGGGCTCATGCTCGACGACGTCGACCGTGCACCGTCGGGCCACCGCCGCTACACCGACGAGGACCTCCGCTGGATCCACACGGTGACCCGGCTGCGTGCCACGGGCATGCCCATCCGCGAGGTCCGTGAGTACGCCGACCTCGTCCGCGCCGGGACCGGCAACGAGGCGGAGCGGCTCGAGCTGCTCACGCGGCACCGCGACCGCGTGCTCGAACAGCTCGAGGTGGTCCGCGGTCATCTGACGTCGATCGACGCCAAGATCGAGCTGTACCAGCGCAGCGTGGAGCGCTCGCAGGCCGGCTGACGATCGGGCATCCACTGGCGCCGCAGCCCGGCCCGGGTCGCTGGGCGCGAACCCGATTGCCGATCCGCTCACCCGGGCGTGTCCCGTTTTCACCCGAATGCGCCACATATCGCATGCATCGGTCTGGCTAGGGTCGGAACGCCGGAGCGCCACAGGGGGCCCTCGGTGGGAACGCTTCCGAGGAGACCGATGTCGCGCTCGACTTCCGTCCTGTCCGTTCGCCCGACGGGAGAGCGCCGGATCTCCCGCGCTCTGGCCTTGGTCGCCGTCGCTGCTCTCGGAGCCGTTGGCCTCGCGCCCGCTGCGTCCGGAGTCGGCCTTGCGTCGATCTCCGGCACCGTCACCCTCCCGCCCGGGGTCCTGGGAGTGACCGCGGCCGACATCACCGTCACCGCCGCCCCGGTCAGCTCCGGGTCCTGGATCACAGCGTCAGTGGCGGCGGACGGCTCGTACACGATCCCCGAGCTCCCTGCGGGTGTCTACACCGTGCGCTTCGACCCTCCTGCCGGCAGCAGCCTCGCAGCGGAGTACTACGACGGCGTCTACGGCTGGCAGGACGCCCTGCCCGTCCCTGTCACCACCGAGCCGGTCACCGGCATCGACGCGGCGCTCGAGGTCGGCGGCACCATCACCGGGACGGTCGCGGTGCCTGCCGGGTCCTCCGTGGACGGCTCGACCGTCTCCGCCAACGACTGGCCCACCGGCGCCTACGGGCAGACGCAGGTCGCCGCAGACGGCACGTACACGATCACCGGTCTTGCCCCTGGCGCCGGCTACCGGATCTCCTTCACCCCGGGGGACGCCGCGCTCGTCCCGGAGCTGTGGACGAATGCCTACTCCAACAACGACGCGACCCCTGTCACCGTGGCCCTCGGCGCCGTCGTGCCGGACGTCGACGCCACGTTCGAGCTCGGTGGCTCCATCGCCGGCCACGTGTCGGCTCCTGCAGGCACCGACGTGAGCAGCATCCAGGTCGACGTCTCCGGTCCGGTCAGCCGGAACACCCTCGCCCAGGCCGATGGGACCTACCGCCTCACCGGCCTTCCGGCCGGCCTCTACCAGGTGCGCTTCAGCTCGTGGAGCACCAACGTGCTTCCTGAGTACTGGAACGACGCACCGACGGAGCTGACGGCCACCCCGGTGTCGGTCACCGCCGGCGCCGAACGTGCCGGCATCAACGCGATCCTGACCACGGGCGGCTCGATCTCCGGCACGGTGACCGTGCCGGCGGGCTCCGATCTGATGCCGTCGGTGAACGTCTACGACGTCGCCACGAACCAGCCGGTCGGGTCCTCGTCGGTGGCCTGGGACGGGACTTACCACGTCGGCGGCCTGGGGACCGGGTCGTACAAGGTCGGCTTCTCCACCTTCGGCACGGGCCTGATCGGTGAGTACTGGGACGACGTGCGCTCCCTCCAGGCAGCGACGCCCGTCTCCGTCGTCGCAGGTCAGGACACGCCCGGCATCAACGCAGCCCTCGTCGAGGGTGGCGTGATCACCGGTCACGTCACCGTGCCGGCCGGGGTGTCGCCGATGTCGGTCTCCGTGTGGGCGGCATCTGCCAACGGCGCCCCGGGCGGAGCCTCCGGGTCGGTGGACGTCGACGGCACCTACCTGATCCAGGGCCTCGACGCCGGGAGCTACACCGTCAGCTTCAGCGCGGCATCGGCCGGGCTCGTCCCCCAGTACTGGCACGGGGCCACGAGCTGGATGGGCGCGACGCCCATCACCGTCGTGCTGGGCTCGACCACCGCAGACATCGACGCCGCGATGGTTCGTGGCGCGACGATCTCGGGCACCGTGTCCGACGTCGACGGGCCGCGGGCCGGCATCCAGGTCCTCGCGAGCCCGACGGGCGCAGGCTTCTTCGGCGGAGGCGCCTCAGCCACGACGGCACCCGATGGGACGTACACGCTCGCCGGCCTCGCGGCGGGCACCTACGTCGTCTCCTTCGGTGGTGGCCCGGGTCCCGATCTCGTGGGCGAGTACTACGACGACGTGCGACAGGCGGCGGACGCGACGCCGGTGGTCCTGGCAGCGGGTGACCATCAGGGAGGCATCGACGCGACGCTCGGCCTGGGCGCCCACGTGAGCGGCACCATCACCGGGCCGGGCGGGCAGCCGGTGGCCGGCGCCTTCGTCAGCATCGAGCCTGCGGACCCGACCGTGGGTGTCTGGTACAGCGCGGAGACCGGCGTCGACGGTACCTACCACCTCCAGGGTGTCGCGGACGGTCTGTATCTCGTGGGCGTCGAACCGCCCTCCGGGTCGGTCCTGGCGCCCTCGTTCTGGGGTGGCCCCACGCGGGCCCAGGCGTCGGTGCTGGACGTTCTGCCTGCTGAGAACCAGTCCGGGCTGGACGTCGCCCTGGTCGTGGGTGCGACGGTCTCGGGGACGGTCCGCTCCTACACCGGTGCCGCCGTGCCGAATGCGTACGTCGTGCTGGGCTCCCCCGACTTCTGGACTGACGCGGTCACGGACATCGACGGTCGCTACACGATGGTCGGTGTGCCGCAGGGCGGTTACACCGTCGATGCCAGCGCAGCCGACCGCGAGCTCATGCCCCAGTGGTGGCAGGGCCAGGTGCGCCGGGTGGACGCCGACCTGCTGGACGTGAGCACCGCGCAGGTGCGGACAGGCATCGACTTCGACCTCGGGCACGCCGCCAAGATCAGCGGCACGGTGACCGTCCCCCAGGGTTTCGATGCCTACTGCGTGACTGCGGAGGCGCCCGGTCTGAGCGGTCCCCCGAGCACCGACTGCGAGGACGCAGGGACGCCCTACATCGTCGGGAGCCTCGGGACGGGCCCCTATCTCGTGTCGGCCTGGGCGTACACGAACAGCGGGCAGAGCACCCTCAACCGCTTCTACGTCTCGGCCGATCGCCGCTCCCAGGCGACACCCGTTGCTGCGACGGCGCCCGCCACGACCGGCGGCGTCAACATCGACCTCACCGGTGCGGTGACCCGTGGCCCTGTCCTGCCGCTCACCGCCGTGACGCTCGCACCTGGGGCGCCCGTGGTAGGTCTGCCCGTCACCGTGAACGTCACCGTCACCGGAGCCCGTGGGGTCCCGAGCGGCGTCGTGGAGCTGTGGGACGACGACGGCGCCTTCTACGGCGACGCGATCCTCGCGGGCGGCAAGGCGTCGTTCCAGCACACGTTCACCGAGGCCGTTCCGTCCATCGTGCGAGTCACCTACGGGGGCGACGCCAGCTACAGCACCGACAGCGCCTCCGTCACCGTCACCCCGCAGCCCGCGCCCAAGGCGGCGACGAACGTCGTGCTCACGTCGTCGGCCAACCCCTCGGTGCTCGGCACACCGGTGACGCTTACCGCCACCGTGCAGTCGACTCAGGGCATGCCGGTCGGGGACGTGACGTTCAGCGGTCCCGGCGGCCCGCTCGGAACGGCGACGCTGGCCAACGGGGCAGCCACCCTGGTTCTCGACCAGCTGCCCGTCGGCACCACGCACCTCCAGGCCGACTACCTGGGTGGCACCACCTTCGACCCGTCCGCAGCGACCCTCGACCAGGTCGTGACCGCGGCACCCGTCCCGGTGGTGACCCGGGTCGAGCCGCCCAGCGGCAGCCCGCTCGGCGGCACGGTCGTCACCCTGACCGGGACCGGCTTCACCGGGGCGAGCCAGGTCCTGTTCGGCGCCACGCCGGGCACGAACCTGACGGTCGTCTCGCCGACGTCGGTACAGGTCACCGCTCCGGCGGGCGTCGAGGGCACGGTGCCGGTGGTGGTGACCACCCCCGGTGGCACCAGCGAGGTGGTCGCGGCCGGCCGCTTCACCTACGTCGACTACGTCGCCCAGACACCGACGCGCCTGCTGACGAACCCGGCGGTGACGCCGTCGGTGGTGCGGTGCGTGCAGGTGGCCGGTCAGGCCGGTGTGCCGGCCGCGGCAACGGGCGTGTTCATGAACGTCACGACGGTCAGGCCCACGGGCGCCGGGTACGTGGTGGTCTACCCCGACACCGCGGGCAACGGGGCCACCCCAGCCCCGCTCGCCTCGACGGTGAACTTCGAGCCGGGTGCTGATGTGGCGAACTCGGCGTTCGTCGCTGTCCCGGCCGACGGGAAGGTCTGCTACGCGACAGCGGGCGCCGCCAACGTGGGGATCCTGCTGGACGTGGCCGGGTACACCCTGCCCGGCGCCGGGGTCACGGTGCAGGCGTCTGCCCGCCTGGTCGACACCCGACCCGCGACGCTGCACGGCCCCGTGGTCGGGCCGGTCACCCCCGGGCACGTCTACACCGTTCCGGTGACCGGTCACGCCGGGGTGCCCGCCGGCGCCACGGCCGCGCTGGTCAACGTGACGGTCACGGGTGCCACCGGGGCGGGCAACCTGCGGGTGTTCGCCGCCGACCAGCCGGTGCCGGACACCTCGGTGGTCAACTTCGCCCCGGGCAAGGACAAGGCCAACGCGACGATCGTGGCGCTGTCGGCGAGCGGTGAGCTGTCCTTCTACTCCGACACCTTCGCCGGGACCTCGGTGAACCCGGTCCAGGTGATCATCGACGTGGTCGGGTACGTCCAGGCCGGGTCGACCTTCACCGGCATCGCCCCGAAGCGGCTGATGGACAGCCGCCCAGGCACGGGCCACGCCGGGCCGTACACCGGGCCGCTGACCAGGCAGACGGTCTACGCCCTCGACGTGGCGGGCTCGGTCCCGGCCGGGGCGACCGCGGTGGTCCTGAACGTGACCGCTGTCGGCCCGACCACCGGCGGCAACCTGCGCGTCTACCCCGACACCGGCGGCACCGGAGCCACGCCCCCACCCCTGGCGTCGTCGATCAACTACATCGCTGGGCGTGACATCCCCAACATGGTCGTGGTTGCCCTGCCCGCCGACGGCAAGGTCGACCTCTACTCCGACCAGTTCTCCGGCACCGTCAACCTCGTCGTCGACGTCGTCGGCTACATCGCCAACCCCAGCTGACCGTCCTCGGCGCGGGCTCGCGGGCACGGACGAGAGGGGTGGTCGTGGCCTCCACGGCCACCCCGTCCGGCCTCACCCGAGCTCGACCGGGTCCCAGTCGTCCCACTGGTCGGCTGTCGGCTCCTTCGACTCACCCACCCGCAGAGTCACCGCCGCGCGCGCCTCGTCCTGGCCGCGGTAGGTCAGGGCGACCTCGTGGCGGCCTGCCTCGAGGCCGTCCACCGAGGTGACCGGCCCGCTGCCGACCTCCTTGCCGTCAACGGTCCACAGCAGGGCGTCGACCTCGCGGGCCCGGCCGGGGTGCTCGAAGTCCTCGACGAAGCCCTCGAGCACCACGGGTACGCCCGCGGGCGGGTCGTCGTCGGGGCCGGGTCGCAGGATCGTCACCGACGGGCCGACCGGCTCGAGCTCGAACGGGTCGGTCGCGGCGGCAGCGGAGCGCAGGCCGTTGGAGTACGTCACCAGCAATCGGCACTCGCGGCCGCCGGGAAGGGCCTCGACCGGGATGGTCAGCCGCCGCTCGACGGGCCCCAGGTGGACCGTGCGGTAGCCCCGCTCACCCCACTGGTGGACGACGGTGAGGAAGGCGAGGGACTCGTCGGCGGGCTCGGAGAGCTCCAGCTCCAGCTGGGCCGGCCGGCCGTCCCGCTTGCCCTTCCCCCGGCGCGGCGGCGCCTCGAGGCGCACGGCCAGCCGCGGCGCGTCGGGGACCGTCATCTCCCACAGCACCCGCTCCTCACGGCGGACCCGGACCGAGCGCGTCCGCGGGTGCAGGCCGATGTAGGCCAGGACCCGGAACGTCCGCGCGTCGCCGGGCTCGCACACCTCCTCGGACCGCACCTCGGCGACCTCGCGCTGCAGCACCTCGCCGCCCTCGCCCACGGTCTCGACGAGCACCTCCCCGTGGCCGGCCCCGATCCGCGCGACCTCCTCGGCCCCCGTCGCGTCGGGCCAGCGGTGGACGAACGTCGTCGAGCTGCAGCGGCGCGGCGTGAACTCGCCTGCCCGGTCGAGGCGGCCCCGGATGAGCAGGTACTCCACCGGGGCGTCCCGTCCTTCTCGTCGGTGCTCCATGGCGCGCTCCTCAGCTCCCGATCCGGTCCCAGAGCCGTTGCCACCGCAGCGGCATCGGCCAGGTGTTGTTCGGCGTACCGCAGTAGGTCATCACGTCGAACACCCCGGTGCCCGCCAGCGTGAGGGCGCGGTTGCGGAGGGAGTCGAACGGGACGTCCTGCAGCTGTGCGTTGTTGGGCCAGGCGCTCGGGGCGTCGCCGCCGGTCGCCTGCTGACCGTTGGAGCACGCGACGGACACGTGCGTCTGGTTGAGGCAGTGCGACAGCTCGTGCGCGGCGTACGGACCGTTGCTGGGCGGCGTCATGCACACGTTGCTCGGGATGTCGTAGGCCTCGCCCCGGGCGAACTGGCCTGGGATGAGCACCCAGATGGCGCCGTCGTCGTCCGGGCAGTCGAAGCCGAGCCACTCGAAGAGGCGCTCGAAGGCCGAGCAGTTGTGCCTGTCGTCCCAGTCGTTGAGGAGGTTGCGGCGCTCGGTCGCCCCGTTGCTCCCCGCCGCCACCGCGACCGTCTGGATGCCTACCCCGGGGACCGGCGCGACGCCGGCGCTGGGGGTGGGCAGCAGCGGGACCGAGCCGGCGAGGGTGTCCCGGCAGACCTGGTCCGTCGGCGCCGAACCGCCCGCCCAGGCGACCCTGATGTAGCGGTACTGCAGCGTGCGGCGTCGTTCGAAGAGCATCGTCCCGGTGCCCGTGGTCACCTGCTCGCTGTACCCCGCGAAGCCGCTCGCCGCACCGAACGCGGACACCCGGACCTCCACGTCGACGCGTGTGTTGGTCCCGCGTGCCCAGCCGGGCGGGATGACGAAGTTGAGCGTGTCGTCGGTGGTGTTGCGGGCCGGGGCGGCGCGCACCGTGATGGACGCGCCCGGGGACGGCGTCATCGGGCTGTCCACCGGACCGTTCGCCGCGTCGAACCACGGCGAGATCCCGACGTCGACCCCGCGGACCCGGATGCGGCCGCGCACGTCGGGGACCACGTCGCCGCCCCACCCGCCCAGGCCGTGGCGGACGGTGACCCGCACGACCGTCGGCTTGGACTCGACCAGCCGCACGCTCGCGGGGACGGTCTGGATGGACTGGGTGACCTCGACGCTCTCGATGCGCAGCGCGGGCCGCTTGCCGGCGACGACGGTCACCGTCCTGGAGACCGGACCGCCGCACGGCCCGGTCACCGTCACGCGATAGGTCCACGTCTGCAGCGAGCTGTACGACGGCGTGCCCAGCGACCACTGGGTGCCGGCCGGGTTCACCACCGACGTCGACCCGGCGAACAGGGGTCCCGTCGCGGAGGTGCGGTCGACGGTCACCGACTCGGCGTTCTTCACGGTCCACCGCAGGGTCAGCGGGACGCCCGGCTCGAGGGCGAGCAGGGTCTCGTTGTTGACGGTGAAGGCGGTGATGACGGGTGCGCCCGCCCGGATCTGGTTGATGGCCGTCGCCGGGGGGCACTCCGAGAACCGGGGCGTGAGCTGGGGCACGTAGTGGACGCAGTGCAGCCGCGACAGGACCGCGTCGGCGGCGTTGCGGCGGTCCGCCCAGGCGTCGACGGCTGCGACGTACGCGGCGTCGGCGAAGCCCACCGGGCCGGAGGCGACGTCAGCGGGAAGGATCGCGGTGATCCGGGTCGGGTTCCAGGTCAGCGGGGTGACCGGACGGCAGCCGTCGAGGGTCGGGAGCAGGAGCACGACGTCTGCCGGCTGGCTCGGGCCGAAGCCCTGTCCGCTGATGGTGACCGTCCCCCCGGCGCACGCACCCGAGAGCGCGACGCCCGTGATCCCGTCCGACCAGACCGCCCGGGCCGGCCGAGCGGGGGCGGGCTCGTTGCGCGCCTTGAGCTGGCGCTGGGCCTCGAGGAAGCAGCGCACCAGCTCGAGCCACCGCGGGTCGATGTACTGGATCGGGTCGCGCCACCACGGGTACCGGTGGTCGTACAGGTCGGGGTCCCAGTGCTTGGGCTTCTTGACGCGCTTGAGCAGCGCCGCGATGAGGTCGCCGAACGGGTCGTCCGGGTGGTGGCCGGGGATGCCTCCGCCGGGGACGCCGGGGATGCCGCCGCCCGGAACACCGGGGATGCCTCCGCCGGGGAGCCCAGGGATGCCTCCGCCGGGCAGGCCGGGGATCCCGCCGGGGCCGCCACCGGACATGGTCTGCATCGGCATCGGGCCGGTTCCGCCGGCCACCCAGGTGAGCAGCCCCGCGCCGGCGAGCGACTCGAGGTGGTCGATCAGCGCCGGTTCGCCGCCGCGCTGCAGCACCAGCTGGAGCGTCCCGGCCGCGCCGGCTGCCATCGCGAGGCCCGTCACGACGTCGACGGCGTCGTCGCGCAGGCCCGGCCCTGCCACCGCTGCGGCGCCGAGGAGCAGGGAGGTCAGGGCGTCCTGGTCGAGGATGCCCTCGTCCTCCACGCCACCGCCGAGGCCGACTGCGCCCGTTCCGACTGCCCCCGCTCCGACTGCCCCCGCTCCGACTGCGCCCGCTCCGCCGCCTCCCGCATCGCCGGCCGTCGTCAGCGACATGTCGTTCACCACGACCTGCCGGTAGTACGGGTCGCCGCCGTCGCGGTAGGTGACCGTGTGCCCGGAGTGGTCCCCGCAGCCGCAGCCGCAGCCGCACCCGTCGCGGCTCCCCTTCGGGGTGATGGTGGTGAACACGGAGGGGTCGACGAACGGCCCGGAGAGCTGCCCGATCGTCCGGGTCACCGCCTCCACCGCGTGCTCGTCCCCGGTCATGGCCCGTTCGACGTCGCGGGCCAGGTCGTCCAGCCGACGCAGCGGGTCGGTCACGCCGATGACGAGCCGCTCCAGCCCCGCCCAGGAGCTCGAGGCGGGGTTGACCGTCGCCGCCAGCCCGCGGACCAGCTGCCCGACGGCCCTCCAGCGCACCACCGGACCGATGCGGAAGCCCGTGCCGCCGTCGTCGGCGGTCCCTGTGCCACGCCCCGGCGGCGCGTCCGGGGGGACGGCCGCCGCGTCGCGCCCGCTCGTCGCTGAGCGTGCGCGCGCTCGACCGGCCGCGGCTGTCGATCGGGACCTCGGGGATGCTGAACCGGATTGCTCGTTCGCCACGACAGGCTCCTCGTCGTTGCGGAGGCCAGGATGGTGGGGGCTCCAGCGCCAGGCCGAGGCGGTGGATTCGTCCGAGTTGTGGTGATTGTGACCGGACGTTACTCCCGAAGATCACCGGCGGTAAGCCCCCTGGTCGGCGTGGGGGCCGGCCGAGGATCAGCCCGCGCGGAGGACCGCGACGAGGAACTCGCTCGTGGCGGGGTCGAACGGCCGCAGGTCCCACGTCGCCAGGGCGACGTCCAGCGAGAGGCCCGCGGCTGCGACGTCGGCGAAGAACGCGTCGAAGGCGTAGCCCCGGGCCGCGCCGAACCCCACGACCGCCCGGCCGTCAGAGCTCAGGTGCCGGCCGAGCCGCCGCAGCACCTCGACCTCCGTGCCGTCGGCGACGAAGGTGATCACGTTGCCCGCGCACACGACGAGGTCGAACGGCTCGGGCACGCCGGCGGCGGGCAGGTCGAGCTCCGCCAGGTCCCCGACCAGCCACGTCGGGCCGGGGTGGTCGGCCTCGGCGGCCGCGATGAGCACCGGGTCGACGTCGACGCCGACGACGGTGTGCCCGCGCGCCGCGAGCTCGGCGCCCACGCGGCCCGGGCCGCAACCCGCATCGAGCACGCGCGACCCGCGCGGGAGCATCGCGTCGACGAGGCGCGCCTCACCGGCGAGGTCCGAGCCCTCAGCCGCCATCCGGCGGAAGCGTTCGACGTACCACTGCGAGTGGTCGGGGTTGCTGGCCGCACGCTCTTCCCACCGGGTGATCCGTCGCATGACCGGAGTCTGGCTACCGCCCCTGCAGCGCGTCCAACGCCACGGCCATCGCCGCAGCGACGCGGCCGTCCACCCGCGCACCGGGCACCTCGACGAGGTACTTGTCCCGCAGGCCCCACTTGCGCACGGACGAGAGGACTATCTGACCCGACGGGTCCCCGAACTCGAAGTGGAACGCCAGCGGGATCATGTCCTGCACGCGCCGCAGGATGGCGACCAGCAGGTTCGTCTCCTGCCCCACGGCGCTGACCGCGCCCGACTCGAGGTGCCAGGTCGAGCGGAGCAGCGACTTCGCGAAGTCCTTGCGGAACAGCCCGATCGGCATGCCCGACGCGTCCATCACGTCGTAGGTGGCACCGAGGTCCAGCACGTTGCGGGCCTTGAACGAGAAGACCGGGACGGTGCGCGCCTCGTCGGCGTAGAAGGTGACCTGCTCCTTGAAGGCCAGGCGCTTCTGCTGCGCCATCGCCAGGACGGGGCCCTCCTCGCCGTTCGGGCCGAGGACGCGGATCTCGTAGCGGTTGACCATGAGGGTGATCCGCTGCTTG
>DASXVR010000172.1:0-2565 GCA_036504175.1 Actinotalea sp.
ACCCCGACGCACCCGGCCGTGTGGGCCCCGAGCCGCAGCGCCTGCCCCCGGTAACCACCGGGTAGCGGCCGGCGACGGACGGCCTCGGCGAAGTGGGCGCTCCAGATGAGGATCGCCGTCCCGGCGGCGGCGAGCAGCAGGAGGTGGACCATCAGCCAGCCCGACTGCGGGACCGACCGGTGGCCGAGCGCGACGACGGCCGCAGCCAGACCCCACGCGAGGACGAGGACGTTGACGCGGGTGTGCCACAGGGTCCTCATGCGGCCACCTCGACCCTCACTCGCGCTGCGGCTGCTGGGACCGCATGCGCCGACGACCATCCCGCGACGACGAGGAAGGCCAGGACCGCGAGGACGTTGAGCGCACCTCCGGTCTTGAGGGCCCAGGCCTGCCCGTACATGTCCCCGCCGAGCACCCGGAGCACGAGCGAGCCGTGCAGCAGCACGACCGGGACGTAGAACGCGGGGCGGTAGGGCAGGGGCCGCCCGAGCACAGCCGGCAGGATCACCGGGGCGTGAGCCATGATCATCGACAGGGTGAAGCCGAGGAACACGGCGTGGACGACGGCGTCGTAGGGCCGCCCCTCGGTCACCGCACCGGCGAGCAGCCACAGGGCCCCGGCCACGACGAGCCAGGCGTACCCGGCGAGCAGGCACCACCCCATGTAACGCGGAAGACCGGTGGAGGTCACCGTCCTGCGTGCCACGTCGTGCACCACGAGGACGCCGACGAGGCCGAGGAGCGCAGCGCCCAGGAGGGCGTGGCCGACACCCGGCCAGAGCGTCGCGGCCACGGCCCCGGCCACAAGACAGGTCCCCAGAGCCAGGACGCCTGCCTCGACGCCGCGCGGCAGGACCACCACCCGGGCCAGCTCGAGCCGCTCGCCGGCGATGGTCAGCACCAGGTAGCCCGCCAGCCACGGCAGGCTCACCGCCACCGCCGCGCCACCCCACCACAGCAGGGCTCCACCGGTCGCGAGGACGGCCCCGAGCACCTGGAGCGCCAGCGCCGCCGACTCGGCGCGACGCCACAGCCCGGCGTAGAGGACCAGCTGCCCGACGGTGCCGGCGACCATCACCACCTGACCGACCTGCGCCGGTGCCGGGCTGAGCACGAGCAGGGCCCCGAGCCCGAGGGCGACGGGGGCGATGCCACCCCACCAGCGGCGCAGCGCCACCGCGCGCTCGAGGGCGACGACGGTCCCGACGAAGCCGAGCACGAGGAGGGGTCCGTGCACCTGGGGCAGACGGGCGGCGCTGACGGGCGCCGGCAGGCCCAGCAGCAGCAGGCCTCCGTCGAGCCCGGCGAGGAGAGCGATGCCGCCCGCGAGCAGGGACGCCACGCAGGCAGGCTTTTTCACACCCCTAACCGTAGAAATTGCGAACGGGTGACGCCAGGACCAAGGTCCCGTGTCCGGAAGGCCGGAAGGTCGGCGACACCCGAAGGCCGGAACGCCTGGAAGGCCGGAAGGTCGGCGACATCCGAAGGCCGGAACGCCTGGAGGTCGGCGACGTCCGAAGGCCGGACGCCAGAACACCCAGATCGCGCAGACCGATCGCGACCCACCTGCCACGCTGGACGGATGGAACCCGCGGATCGCATCGTCGTCGCCCAGGCAGCAGCGCTCGCCGGACTCGGCTGGCCCGGACGGCCCCGCTGGAGCCTCCCACCCGCTGTCACCGCGGCCGCCGTCGCGCTGTGCCTGACGGGCGGCACCCTCTTCGCGTTGGGCGCCGCAGCCCAGGGCGCCCGGCTGACTCCCCGGGTCGAGCCACCCGCGGACGCCCCGTTGCTCGTCACCGGCGCCTACGGTGTCAGCCGGCATCCCATCTATGCCGGGCTGCTGCTCGCCGCCGGTGGGGCTGCGCTCCTGAGACGACGTCCCGAGCCGCTGCTCGCGTGGGTGTGCCTGGCGCGCGTGCTCGACGTCAAGACCCGACGTGAGGAGGTGCGCCTCGCGGCCCGCTTCGGGGAGGCGTACGACGCCTACCGCCGGCGCACCCCGCGACTCTGGCCCCTCCCCGGACGCACTCGGGGCTGACGGTTGGCCCAGCCTCAAGAACGCCCAGCCGTCAGAACGCACAGCCGTCAGAACGCACAGCCGCCAGGAGGCACACCCTTCAGGCCGAGCCGCCAGGAGACACACCCTTCAGGCCGAGCCACCAGGAGGCGCAGGCCCTCACGGAACACCGCCGATGCGACCAGGCCCCGGACGGCGTGCCGTCCGGGGCCCAAGGTCACTGCGTCGGGAGCGGTGCTCGCTACTTCTGGCTCGACGCCGGCGGTTCATCCTCGCCGGCCGCCTCCTTGGCGTCCGCCTCTTCCTTCGTCTTGTGGACCGCGTCGGCCGCGTGGTGGGCGGGGCCGTAGACGGTGTAGAGGATGAGGGGGTTCTCGCCGGTGTTGACGAAGTTGTGCTTGAGGCCCGCCGGGACCACCACGAGGTCACCCGCCACGACCTTGCGCTTCTCACCGGAGACGGTCGCCTCACCGATGCCGCTCACGAAGGTGAGGATCTGGTCGTTGTCCTCGTGGACCTCCGCGCCGATCTCACCACCGACGGGG
>DASXVR010000173.1:0-5724 GCA_036504175.1 Actinotalea sp.
ACCGGGGGCGGGCCGCCAGGTGAGGCGGCCCGCCCGCGGAGGAGTCGGACTGGGTCGACGGTCGATCACGTCAGGCGGTCCTGGTCGTGCGCAGGCGGAGCCGGCGAGGGCTCAGCGAGTGCCCGGAGGGCCTGTGCGAACGGGCGGGCTCAGGCAGGGCCTGGCTGCGCGGACGGATGACCTCGTGACGGGCGAGCGCGCGCAGGGCGGTTGCTCGTTCGTGCTCACGGACAGCCATGTCGTAGAGGGTCAGGGGATGCATGGTGGTGCTCCATCAGGGTGTGAAGGGATCTGGGCTGGTGCTGCAGGACGGGCCAGGTCCTCCACCGCGGTAGGACTACAGTCCCAGGCGCCCGGCCCGCGACGCACGCCTTTTTCCACGCCCCACGGCGGCGGGCCCACGCCTCGACTGCGCATCGACCTGCGCCTCGACCTGCGCCTCGACCTGCGCCTCGGACGATCCGCTGCGATGCTCGGCGGATGTCCCAGGAACCAGCTGCCCGACCGGTGGGCACCTCTCACCCGAACGGTGCGCGCCCCGCCACCGGCCGCTGGGCGCTGCCGACAGGGCCCCGCCGCGCCGTCCTGATCGGGGCGGTCCTCGTCGTCCTCGGCATCGCGGCGTTCCTCGGCGTCCTGGACTCCGTCAGGGAGAAGGACGACCTGGCGGCCGTCGACCTCCCGGTGCTGCACGGTCTTGCGGCCGAGCGCAGCCGTCCGCTCACCGCTGTCATGACGGCCGTCAGCCTCGTGACCGGGCCGACGATCCTGCCGGTCGTCGTCCTGCTCGGCGCGATCGCCTGGGGCTGGATCGGCAAGCAGCGGTGGCAGGCGCTCCTGCTCGCAGGGTCCATGATCGTCTCGACGGTTGTCTCCTTGACGGTCAAGACGATCGTCCACCGGCCGCGCCCGCCGCTCGACACGATGACGGTCGCCGGGGTCGAGACGACGTACTCGTTCCCCTCGGGTCACACCATGGGGACAGCGACCCTGCTCCTCGTCGTCGGGTACCTGGCCTGGATCCGGCACCCGGCGGTCAAGTCGTTGGTGCTGTGGCTCGTCGCGATCCTGGCGGGCACCTTCGTCGTCGCGCTCAGCCGCCTCTACCTCGGCTACCACTTCGTCACCGATGTGACGGCGTCGGTCGCGCTGGCGGTCGCCGTGCTGGGCGGGGTGGTGATGGTCGACCGACATCGGGCCGTCAGGGCCGCCCGGGTGACCGCCGCGAAGGCACGCGACGCCGTCGGCGCAGCGCCGAAGCCGGTGGCCTGAGCCGCAGCCGGCGGGCCGAGCCCCCGGGGGGTTGGCTGGCGCAGGACTAGACCTGGCGGGGCACCCGTCCGACGAGCGTGAAGAGGCGGCACATCACGCGGTGGGCGCCGTCCGAGACGGGTGGGTACATCAGCGGGCACCCACCGTCGATCACCGTCGCGCCGTGCTCCCGGCCGTACTGGGTGGCCGTGTCGGACACGCTCCCGGCGTCCACCGACCGGTGCATCCAGATCTTGTCGATACCGAGCTCGACAGCCTCCCGGACGGCCGCGTCGGCGTGGCGTGCCGCGGTCGCGACGACCACCGCCTCGACCGAGCCGGGGATCGAGCGGAGGTCGGGGTAGGCGACGTCACCCTCGACCGTCTCGGCGTTGGGGTTGACCGCGAACACCTCGTAGCCGCGGTCCCGCAGGCGCTGGTAGACGACGTTGCCGCCGTGGCTGCCCGGGGTCCTCGAGACCCCGGTGACGGCGATCCGGCGAGCCGCGAGGAACTCCGTGGCCGCGTCCTTGGTTCTCATCGAGACCTCCCAGAGGCAGGTGTGATCCTTCACGCTCACACCGTCGGTCGGCGCTCCGCATGAGGCGAAGGTCCGGGTGTCGAGCCGTCGTGCCCAGCGGAGTCGGCGTGTGCAGCGGCGAACGCCCAGACGTGCTCGACGAGCGCGTCGGGCGCCTCGATCTGCGGCAGGTGCCCGACGCCCTCGAGCAGGGTGAACCTCGCGCCGGGGATCGCCTCCGCATAAGCGCGGCCGAAGGTGGGGTCTCCGATGCGGTCGGCCTCGCCCCAGACCACGAGAGTCGCCGTGGTCACCTCGGCGAGCCGCCGCGCGAGCGACGGGTCGGTCATCGCGCGTCCGCCGTAGACCTCCAGGGCCGCCCGGTTGCCCGGCATGACGGCAAGGACCTCGGGCGGCAGCGTGGCAGGGTCGATGCCGTACCGCGCAGGGTCGGCGTAGCTGAGCCGGGCCACCTCCGCCGGCGTCAGGGCGAAGAAGTCGGCCACGGGATGGCCGGGGACCTCGATGCCGACGGCGTCGACGAGCACGTAGCCCGTGACGCGTGGGGATGCGAGCACCGCCATCTCCGCGGCGACCCAGCCGCCGATCGAGTTGCCGACGACGGTGACGCCGTGCAGGTCGAGCGCGTCGAGGAGGGCCACGTACGTGCCGGCCAGTCCTGCCACGGAGGTGAGCCGGTCGGGTCGCTGCGTGCCGTCGAAGCCCGGGTGAACAGGAGCCAGGACGTGCGCGGGTCGGCTCCCGGCGAGCCGCGCGGCCCAGGGGGTCACCGTCCGGGGGCCGCCACCTCCGTGCAGCAGGAGGACCGGATGCCCGGCAGCACCGTGCTCGCTCACGGTGACCGAGACCTCGCCGACGTCGTCGACGTGGAGCGTGTGTGCGGTGGTGGCCATCGGGTTCTCCTTCGGACGGCAGGCTTGATCTAAGGAACCTTATACAAGGAACCTGTCTTCCCGATAGGGTCGGAGCCATGACGACCTTGCAGGAGCTCGGGCTGGCCGTGAAGCGGCTGCAGTGGCGCCACCATCGGGAGGCCACCACCCGCCTGTCCGAGCGCGTGGGCTTGTCGCTGGTCCAGTGGGACGTGCTGCGGCACCTGCACGACGAGCCCGAGGCGTCGCTGCACCGTCTGGCGGTCCTGACCTTCCAGACGGACCAGTCGATGGGGGAGCTGGCGCGCCGGATGATCGACAGAGGTCTGATCGAGCGCGCGTCCGGCCCGGGACGCGCCGTCCGCCACGCGCTCACGGCCCAGGGGGACGCGGCCAGGAACGACGGGGCGGGCATCGTCGACGAGGTCCTGGCCGAGTCGCTGGGCCGCTTGACCGCGCCGGAGCGGGACACGCTGCACGCGTTGCTCACGAAGGCCGGATCCGCCGACGCGTGACCGCAGGGAACGGCAGGTGGCGCTACGTGGCGCTAACTGGCGCGGGGCTCCAGCATCAGGACGAGGGCGTGGACCACGTCGCCGAGGTCAGCAGGCGGGACGCGGCCCTCGGCCGGCCCCATGAGGTGGAGCACGGAGCGGAGCTGGCAGGCGCCGAAGAGCAGCTCGGCGACGGCGGCCGGGGACACCTCGTCCGACGCCCTGGTCAGGCGCTGCTCCGCCGCGACGTACTCCGCGACTGCGGCGAAGGCGGTCTGGATGCCGTCGTCCGCGTGGGTGGCCTCGATGAAGTCGTGCAGAAGGGTGGGCTGCCCGAGCAGGCCGGTTACCAGCGGGGTGGTCCCGGCGTGCAGGGTGAGCGCAGCCTGGGCGATGCTCGCCACGTTCTCGGCGACGGTGCCGGAGCCCGGAGCCGGCATCGAGGCCCGGAACGCTGCTGCCAGCTCGGTGGCTCGTTCCGTGAGGGCGGCGAGCACCAGGTCGTCCTTGCCGGCGAAGTGGTTGTAGAGCACGCCGTCGGCGACCTGGGCCTCGCGGGCGATCTGCCGGGTCGTCAGCCCCGCGAGCCCGTGCAGCGTCAGCATGCGCTGCGTGACGGCGATCAGGTGACGCCGCAGGGCCCCGGGCGAGCTGTCGAGCTCGCCCAGGACCTTGGCGCGTCGGGGACTCATGCCCGCCATTCCACCAGAGATCAGCCCACGTCACGGCGCGCCGTGACCAGGACCGCCGCGCCGGCGGCCAGGGCCGTCCAGCCGAGGAGGACGCCGCCCGCGCCCGCCTGCGGGAGGAGGCCGTCCAGCGGCGAGCCGCCGAGCGTGGACGCAGCCGTCGCCGGGAGCCAGCGGCCCACCTCGACGAGAAGGCCCGCGACGGCCGTCTCGACGACGGTCAGCCAGACGACCACCGAGACGATCGCGGCCGCAGGAGACCTGATGAGGGACCCGACCGCGACGCCGAGCACGGTGTAGAGGACGGACCACGCGACGATCCCGGCGAGGCTCCTGACCGCGAGGGTGGACGACAGGTCGAGCTCGACGTCCTTGGCCGCGTACCAGAGCGAGGCCGTCAGCGCGGTCGTGACGGCGACGAGCAGTCCCAACAGGAGTCCGACCACCGCCCCAGCGGCGGCCTTGGCGGCTACGACGAGCCCTCGCCGCGGCTCGGTCAGGAACGTGTCGACGACGGTGCCGTGCCGGTACTCCCCGGCGCTGACGAGGATGCCCAGGATGAGCGGCAGGATCGTCGACATCCCGCCGTGGAGCAGCACGGTGCGCAGGCCCGCCTCGGTGGGGAGCGCGTCCGCCCGCACACCGCCCGACGCCACGACCCCGCTGATGGCGAGGGCGGCCAGCGCTGCGGCTGACAGGACGATCCAGCGGGCGGACCGCGTGGTGGTGAGCTTGAGCAGCTCCGCGGAGATGAGGCCGCGCACGGTGGTGGCGGCGGACCGAGGCGGCGCGGACCCGACGGCAGGGCCGGTGGTCGAGACCGTGGCGCTCATGCTGCCGCTCCGATCGTGAGCCGGAGGAAGGCGTCCTCGAGTCCGTCGGCATCGCCCGGGCCCGCAGGTCCGGCAAGCTCGGCGAGATCGCCGTCGAAGCGGAGCCGGCCGTCGCTGATGACGACGATGCGGTCGGCGGTGCGGGCGACCTCGGCGAGCAGGTGGCTAGAGACCAGCACCGTCCGTCCCTCGTCGGCCATGGCTCGCAGGAAGCGGCGCAGCCAGGCGATGCCTTCGGGGTCCAGCCCGTTCGCAGGCTCGTCGGCGATGAGGACTGCCGGCTCGCCCAGCAGGGCGGTGGCCAGGCCGAGTCGTTGGCGCATGCCGAGCGAGTAGCTGCCCACCGTCCGCCGCGCGGCATCGGTGAGCTCGACGAGCTCGAGCACCTCGTCGACGCGCCGCAGGGAGATGCCCGCCGAACGAGCGATCACCCGGAGGTGGTCGCGACCGCTCCGGCCGGGGTGGGTGCCCTCCGCGCCGAGCATGGCGCCGACCACGCGGCGCGGGGAGTGCAGCTCGGCGTACCTGCGACCCCCGATGAGCGCGCTGCCGGTCGTCGGCGCGACGAGTCCGAGCACCATGCGCATCGTCGTCGTCTTGCCCGCACCGTTCGGTCCCAGGAACGCAGTGACGGAGCCCGCCTTGATCTGGAGCGTGAGGTCGTCGACGGCGGTGACCGCGCTGAAGCGCTTGGTCAGGCCGTCGAGGGTGATGTCGGTCATCGAGTCGATCCTCTCAATATGAGCGCGTGTTCATGAACGTGCGTTCACAATGGCACGCAGAGAGGCCACGGTCAACCGTGGTGAGGGTGGTGGCGCGGGACCGCGGGGTCGTGCCGAGGGTGGCCGACTCGAGCGGCGTGCGGCTGGAGGCTCCGGGCGGAGATCCGCCCGGCAGGGCGCCCCTGTGCTGCTTCGCCTGAGGCTTGACGGTTCTGTTTCGGTTGATGCTTGACGCTCTGGTTCAGTGTTGTCGTCGGGTCTTGGTCAGGGAACCTCCTAGGGCTCGCTTGTTGCGGACCGGGCCGGTGCTGGTGCGCGCGAC
>DASXVR010000174.1:0-2259 GCA_036504175.1 Actinotalea sp.
GCGGACGTCGACGCGGCCAAGGAGCAGGCGCGGGCGGACGCGCAGGAGATCGTCGCGCAGGCCCGCCAGGAGGCCGAGCGGCTCGTCGAGTCCGAGGCCGTGACCGTGGCCGCCCGCGAGAAGGCGGCCCAGATCCTCGCGGACGCCCACGAGCAGGCCGACGCGCTGCGGCGGGACGCCGACGACTACTGCGACCGTCGCCTGGCGGACTTCGAGATCGACCTCGGCAAGGTGGTGGCGCAGGTGCAGGCCGGCCGGGCCAAGCTCGCGGGCCGCCTCGGCTTCGACGGCGCCTGACCGCCGGTTTTGGGCGGGCGTGGGCGTGCCGTAGACTCGTCCGCTGGTCCAGCCGGTGGCGGTTGGCACCGGGATCGACGAGGGGACAACGCCGTGCAGCGCCCTGGCCACCTCGATCCCCGCTCGCCGTTCGTGCTCGAGACCCACGAGCTCGGCCGACGTCCGGGATCGACGCGGACGGTGCGGATGACGGTCCCCGCCCCCGCTGATCTCGGCACCGTCGTCATCGGCATCCCCGAAGGGTCCGACCTGGAGCTCGACCTGAGGCTCGAGGCGGTCATGGAGGGGGTCCTGGTCACCGGTTCGGTCCGCGGCCAGGCGGTCGGGGAGTGCGGGCGGTGCCTGGACGAGGTGACGGAACCTGTTGACGTCACGCTCGCCGAGCTGTTCGTCTACCCCGAGCGCGCTGCCGTTGCTGCGGAGGATGGCGACGAGGACGACGGGGACCTGCGCGAGCTGGACGGGGACCTCCTCGACCTCGAGCCCGCGCTGCGGGACGCGGTGGTGCCCATGCTGCCGTTCCAGCCCGTGTGCCGGCCCGACTGCCCGGGCCTGTGCCCCCTCTGCGGGGCCAGGCTCGCGGACGAGCCGGGGCACTCGCATGAGACGCTTGATCCCCGGTGGGCCGCCCTGAGCGGTCTGACCGGGCCGGACGACGAGACGAAAGAGAGCTAGCCGTGGCTGTTCCGAAGCGCAGGATGTCGCGCGCCAACACCCGTGCGCGGCGGTCGCAGTGGAAGACCACTGCCACGACCCTCGGCACCTGCCCCCGCTGCAAGTCGCCGAAGCAGCCGCACATGGCCTGCCCCTCGTGCGGCGCCTACGGCGAGCGCACCTACGAGCAGGCGCTCAAGAGCGGGCACGAGAACGCGTGACGTCGCGCGGTGAGCCCGAGGTGAACTCGTGAGCACCGCCGTCACCCCGCTCCTCGAGAAGCTCGGCGTCCACCTGGACCCCGAGCTTCTCGTGCTGTCGTTGACCCATCGGAGCTTCGCGCACGAGGCCGGCGGCATCCCGACGAACGAGCGGCTGGAGTTCCTCGGCGACACCGTGCTCGGTCTGGTCGTCACCGAGCGCCTGTACCGCGAGCAGCCGGACCATCCCGAGGGCGACCTGGCGCGGATGCGCGCCGCGACCGTCTCGCAGCGTGCGCTGGCGGGCGTCGCCCGCGAGCTCGACCTCGGGCGGTACGTCCTGCTCGGCAAGGGCGAGCTGGCCACCGGCGGCCGCGACAAGGACTCGATCCTCTCCGACACCCTCGAGGCCGTCATCGGCGCGGTCTACCTGACGCACGGCCTGGAGGTCTCGCGCCAGCTCGTCGACCGGCTGGTCGGCGCCACGCTCGCCCGGGCAACCGACCTCGGCGCGGGGCTCGACTGGAAGACGTCCCTGCAGGAGCTCGTCGCGTCCCTCGGGCTCGGCGTGCCGCAGTACGTCGTCACCGGCACCGGTCCCGACCACGCCCGCACGTTCACCGCCGAGGTCGTGGTGGCCGACGAGGTCCGCGGCTCGGGCACCGGCACCGCGAAGAAGATCGCCGAGCAGGAGGCCGCGGAGGCGGCGTACACCGCGCTGCTCGAGCTGACGACGCGCGACGTCGCCGCGGGGTCCGGCACCGGCGCGGCCGACGAGGCCGCCACCGACCTCGCGGGCTGACCCCCGTGCCGGAGCTCCCCGAGGTCGAGACCGTCCGGGCGGGCCTGGCCCGCCACGTGCTGGGCCGTCGCGTCACCGGCGTCCAGGTGCGCGGCACGCGGGTCACGCGTCGCCACGACGGCGGCGAGGCCGACCTCGTCGGGCGCCTGCGGGGGAGGACCTTCTCCGCCGCCGTGCGGCGCGGCAAGTTCTGCTGGCTGCTGCTCGACGAGCCCGACGAGGCGCTGCTGTTCCACCTCGGCATGAGCGGCCAGCTGCTGGTGCGGCCGGAGGGGCACGACGAGCCCACGGCGCCCCACCTGCGGG
>DASXVR010000175.1:0-2497 GCA_036504175.1 Actinotalea sp.
TGCGACCATTGGCGACGACGACGTCGCCCTCGGCCTCGCGCTTCTCCTTGCACTTCACGCAGTAGAACTCGCCCTTGTAGGTCTCGGCCATCAGGTATCTCCGTTCAGAAGGCTTGCGCACCGGACGTGATCGACCGGGCCCGGCTCGGATGGGCGCCGCCTTGGAGGGCGTCAGGCCCCACCGAGCACGCTCAGCGTAGTGCTCACCTGCCGACCTGTCCGCCGGGCGGCCGGGCGGCGCGCCGCACGAAGCCCGTCTCGCGGGCGCTACCGTGCTCTGGTGGCAGCCCAGGAACCGCAGCGGCGAAGCCTGGACGACGCGGTCGCCGCGGCGCTGGCCGACGTCGAGGTGCGCCGCAGCGGGCGCCGGGTGCGTACCGTCACGGCCTTCCGCGAGGGTGGCCACATCGTCGTCGCGATCCCGGCCCGCTTCACGCGCACCCAGGAGCGCGAGTGGGTCCGCCGGATGGTGACCAGGCTCGCAACCCAGGACCAGCGGCGCAGGCCCTCCGACGTCCAGCTCGCCGCCCGGGCCGCCGAGCTCTCGGCCCGCTACCTCGCGGGGCGCGCGAAGCCGACGAGCGTGAGCTGGTCTAGCAACCAGGGTCGCCGATGGGGGTCGTGCACACCGTCCGAAGGGACCATCCGCATCTCCACGCGGGTCAGGGGCCTGCCGCGCTGGGTGCTGGACTACGTGCTCCTCCACGAGCTTGCCCACCTGCTGCACGGCGGCCACGACGCAGCGTTCTGGGCGCTGCTCGAGGGCTACCCGAGGACCGAGCGGGCACGCGGGTTCCTGGAAGGCCTCGCGTTCGCCCGCGACGGTGAGCCCGACGAGGCGAGTCAGGACGACGGTCTCCTCGACGACGAGGCGCCCGACGACGACGGTCTCCTCGACGACGAGGCGCCCGACGACGACGGTCTCCTCGGCGCGGGGCCGGACGACGACGACGGCGGCCCTCGTGAGGGCGCGCCGGGCGACGGACCTTCCGGCCGCGAAGGCCCAGAAGGCGACTGACCCGGCGCCAACGCCTAGCCTGCCGGCGGTGCCTCGCCGCCGGGAGCGTCTCCGCCCTCGTCGTCCGACCCGAGGATCTCCGCCAGGGCGCGGTCGAGGTCGGCGTGCTCGCTGCTCGCGGCCACGGCGCGTGCCGCGTAGCCGGCCGGGTCGTCGAGGTCCTCGCCGGTGGGCAGGAGGTCCGGGTGGTCCCAGACCGCGTCCCGTGCGGCGGTCCCGGCGTCGCCGGCGATCTGCGCCCACAGCCGCGCGGCGTCCCGCGACCGGCGAGGTCGCAGCTCGAGACCGACCAGGGTGGCGAAGGTGTCCTCAGCGGGACCACCCGCGGCGCGGCGCCGGCGCAGCATCTCGCGCAGAGCGACAGTGTGGGGCAGGTGGGGGAGGGCAGCCGCAGCCGTGACCTCGTCGACCCAGCCCTCGACCAGGGCGAGCGCCGTCTCGAGCCGCAGCAGCGACGCCTGCTGCGCCGGCGTGGTGCCGATCGAGAACAGGCCGCCGGACAACGCCTGTTGAAGGGCCTCGGGGTCGGTCGGGTCGATCGAGCGGACGGCCTCCTCGAGGGCCTCGGTGTCGATGGTGATCCCGCGGGCATAGGCCTCGACCGCGCCGAGGAGGTGGCCGCGCAGCCAGCTGACGTGCGTGAAGAGCCGGGCGTGGGCGGCCTCGCGCAGGGCCAGGAAGAGCCGCACCTCGTCGACGGGCACGTCGAGCCCCTCGGCGAACTGGGTGATGTTGCGCGGTACGAGTGCTGTGCCCGGGCCCTGCAGCAGCGGGATGCCGATGTCCGTCGAGCCGAAGACCTCGCGTGACAAGGTCCCGGAGGCGTGACCCACCTGCATGCCGAACACGGCGCCACCCAGCTGACGCAGCATCTGCCCGGCACCGGCACCGGCACCGGCGCCGGCGTCGTCGCCCAGGCCCATGAGGGCGTCGGGCGCCTGGGAGGCCAGGGCTGAGGCGAGGGCGTCTGCCACCGACGACGCGACGGGCTCGGACAGGACCCGCCACGTGCCGATGGTGTGCTCGACCCACTCCGAGCGGCTCCACGCGACGCTCTGGCCGCCCGCCGGCGGCAGGTCGGTGGCGGAGTCGAGCCACAGCTCGGCGACGGACAGGGCGCCGGTCACCTCGCGACGCTCTTGCTGGCTCACGGAGGGGTCGCCCTCGGCGACGGCCGCCTGGCGGGCCATGTCCCGGGCCAGGTCCCAGTTGACCGGACCGTCGCCCGAGGTGGCGAGCATGCGCTGGACCTGGGCGAGGATCTGGCGCAGCGCTGCGGGGTCCTGAGGGAGCCCGGCGGCCGCGGCCAGGCCGGCAAGGTCGATGGGCCCCCCGGACCCGCTCATCCCCAGGCCCTCCAGCCCACCCCGCTCGGACAGCTCCCGCAGGACGGCGTCGGCGTCAGGGCCGAGGATCTGACGCAGGAGCTCTTCCCACTGAGCCGGGACGTCCTGCGCGCCGGGGTCGTCGGACGGTGGT
>DASXVR010000176.1:0-11130 GCA_036504175.1 Actinotalea sp.
ACACCGTTCGGTTTCGCCGTCGCCTGCGGGTTCCTGGCCTACGCGCTCTTCCGCCGGGACCTGCTGACGCTCAGCCCCGTGGCCCGTGGCCTCATCGTCGACCAGATCGGTGACGCCATCGTCGTGCTCAGCCCGACGGGAACCGTTCTCGACGTCAACCCGGCCGCGGCAGCGCTGGTGCGGTCCGTGCACCCCGAAACACCCCGGGACCTGGTGGGCTGCCCCGGCCACACGCTGTTCCATGGGCAGCTCGTCCCCGACGTCGCGGCAGCGGAGGTCGTGTCAGCCGTCGATGGCAGGCGGACCGAGCTGCAGGTCCGGGCATCGCCCCTCCTGGACCGACGCGGGCACGCACTCGGCCAGGTCTACGTCGCGCGGGACGTGACGGAGGCCAATGCGCAGAGCAGACGTCTGGGCGAGGCGAACGTCCGCCTCCGGCGCCAGATCGACACGATCGAAGGTCTCCGCGCGGAGCTGGCCGAGCTGGCGATCCATGATCCGCTGACCGGCATGCACAACCGGCGCCACATGGTCGACCGGTTCGAAAGCATGGTCGTCGAGGCGGAGTCCAGGGGCGAGAGCCTTGCCGTGGTCCTGCTCGACGTGGACCTGTTCAAGGACATCAACGACGAGCACGGCCACCTCGTGGGAGACGCCGTGCTCGTCGCCCTCGCCCGTCGCATCCAGGCCCAGGCGCCGCCTCGAGCGCTCGTCGCCCGATGGGGCGGCGAGGAGTTCTTCATCGCCCTGCCCGGCGCGGACGCCGCGGGCGGCCTCGCCCTGGCGGACGACATCCGCCGCAGGTGCGAACGTGAGGTGGTCGCGGTGGCCGGCCGGCGGATCCCCTGCACCCTCAGCGGTGGCGTCGCGTCCTACCCCGCCTCCGGCACGACCACGACGGCTCTGCTCCAGGCCGCCGACGCCTCTCTCTACGAGGCGAAGCGCGCCGGCCGCAACCTCGTGCGCGTGCACGCGACCTGCGTGGCCATCTGAGCCGGCGAGCCACGAACCGGCCTCCTGACGCGGCCGTTGGTGAGAGCCTGGCGGTGAGGACCCCGGGCAGCCGAGCCGTCGGGGGCCGCGCGTGACGGAGGCACTCCGATGCCCTCTCCGACGGGGCGACCGACTCCCTATCCCTCTGCTCCGGCCAGCGCTCCCCCCGCGGGTCCCGAACGGTCGTGGGCGTCGCTGTACCGGGCAGGTGGCTGGTCAGCCACGCTCTTCGTCCTCCTCGTGCTGGTGCCTGTCGTGCTCGTCTTCGTCGCACCCGTCCCACCCGTCGAGGGACGCGCCCTGCTCGAGTACATCGGCGCCCACAAGGTCGTCTACCTCACCGAGCTGGTCTGCTTCGTCGGCCTGAGCGTGCCGGCCCTCGTCGTCTTCGCCTCCCTCGCCGTGGCTCTCAGCGGGCTGAACAAGACCCCTGCGACCATCGGGGGTCTGTTCGGGATCGTGTCGGAGACCATCGCACTGGCCCTGGGCAGCAGCCCCCAGTCCCTGCACGGCGGGCTGGTCGTCCTGAGCGACTCCTACCTGACGGCGCGCACGGACGGTGAACGGACAGGCCTCGTCAGCGCTGCCGACGCCCTCATCGCCGCCACCAACGCCGTGTCCTGGGCCGGGATCCTGACAGCTGCCGCCATCCTCATCCTCTCGCTCGCGATGCGCGGGGCCCGCTTCGGTCGTGCGGTGCCAACCATCGGCGTCGTCGCCGGCGCGGTGGGGATCCTCTCCGAGGCTCTGCGGCCCATGATCGGCACCGGCTACATGCTCTACGGACTCCTGCTGCCGACCTGGTTCGCCCTCGTGGGTTGGAAGCTCCTTCGACTCGACCGTCGACCCACGCCGTGAGCAGGGTGCGCGGGAGCCTGGAGATCGCTCGCCCCGTCGAGGAGGTGTTCGACTATGTCGCGGACCAGCGCAACGAGCCGAGGTTCAACCCGGCGATGACGGCCTCGGCCAAGCTCGACGACGGTCCGATCGGCGTGGGGACGCGCTTCCAGGCCACCGTCCTCAGCCGCGGCAAGCCCCTCGCGGTGACCATCGAGTACACCGGCTTCGACCGCCCCCACCGCATCGTCAGCCGCAGTGTCATGGACGGCTCCACAGCCGAGGGCCAGGTCCAGTGCGAGCCCACGCCGCGGGGCACCCGGTTCTCCTGGGACTGGACCGTGAGGGTCGAGGGTCCGGCCCGCTTCGCCGGGCCGCTCATCGGCGTCATCGGGCGACGCCAGGAGCGCGTCATCTGGACCGGGCTCAAGGACCACCTCGAGGGCAGACGCGCGTGGGCCCGTCAACGACCGCCTGACAACCTCCTGTCAGGCTGAGCGTCCGCGACCGTCGAGGCTGCCTGCTCGGCCAGGGTGGTGGCTGCCCACGATGCGAGGAGGGCGAGGCCGTCCGCCGACGGCGAGCCGGGTACGGCGGTGTAGACGTTGAGCTGCAGGCCGGGGTCGGCGGGAAGGACGAGTGCCTCGTAGTCGAGCTCGAGCAGTCCCACGGCCGGGTGGTGGAACGCCTTGGTCCCGGAGCGGTGGTAGCGCACGTCGTGCGACGCCCACAGCCGTCGGAAGTCCTCGCTGCGGGTGGACAGCTCGCCGACGAGGTCGGTCAGGTCCTTGTCGTAGGGGTTGTGCCCGGCACTCGTGCGCAGGATCGCGACGGCGTCGTGCGCCATGCGGTCGGCCTTCTCGCCCCAGAACGCGCGTGCGGCGGCCGGGTCGAGGAACTGGAACCGCGCGGTGTTCACGGGCTTGCCCGGTGTGTGCGTGGGCGAGTCGTACAGAGGTGCGTAGAGGGCCCGGCCGAGACGGTTGGCAGCGAGGACGTCGAGGCGACCGTTGCGCACGAACGCGGGCGCGTCGAGCGCGTCGACGATGCGCTGGACCGCGGGTCGCAGCACGGGGGCCGGGGCACGCCGGGCGCGTGAACGGGCGGCGCCGGAGGCGTTGGCGGCGCGGGCCAGGTCGAACAGGTGCCCACGCTCGGCCTCGTCGAGCTGCAGCGCCTCGGCGAGCGACTCGAGCACCTCCTCCGACACCCCGGCCAGGTTCCCGCGCTCCATGCGGGTGTAGTAGTCGATGCTGACCCCCGCAAGCATGGAGACCTCCTCGCGGCGCAGCCCCGGCACCCGCCGGTTGCCTCCGTAGGCGGCCAGGTTCGCGCGCTCCGGGCTGATGCGGCCGCGGCGAGTCGTGAGGAACTCGCGGGTCTCGGATCTCAGGTCCATGCCCTCGACGTTACGTTCCACGGTTCACCGCTGGAAGGTACTGGCGTTACCCGGCACGACCCGCGCTCCCTCGTTGCCGAAGGGGCCGTCGGCGCGCCCGAGCGCCCGCTTCGACATGTCGACTCCCGCGAACCAGCGCAAGCTCGATGCCGTGGAAGACCTGGCGCTCCTTGCTGAGGAAGCCGGGCTCAGCCTGCTCGAGATGGCGATCGCCTTCGTGGTCAACCACCCCGGTGTCACCTCCGCGATCGTCGGGCCGCGGACCCTCGAGCAGCTCGAGTCCTACCTGCCGGCCGCGGAGCTCACGCTCAGCGCCGACGTGCTCGACCACATCGACCAGATCGTCGCCCCCGGCGTGACCCTCAACCCCGATGACAACAGCTACGGCACGCACGAGCTCACGGCCGCGAACCGCCGCCGCCGAGCGTGAAGGAGCGACGATGACCGACTGGACACCGGCCGACCTGGCCGCGATCGACCGCGCCTACGAGGTGCGCGTCGCCGCCCACCGCCCCGACGGGACACTGCGCCCCACCACGATCGTGTGGCACGTCGTCGTCGACGGCGCGCTGTACGTCCGGTCCGTGCGCGGGGAGGAAGGCGCGTGGTACCGAGCCGTCCTGCGCACCGGCACGGGGTCCGTCGATGCCGGTGGTGTGCACGCCGACGTCACCTTCACCCGGGACGCCTCGCACGGCCCGGAGATCGATCAGGCCTACCGGACGAAGTACGGCAACGGCTCGCCGGTCCGCTCGATCACCAGCCCGGCCGCCACGGCGACCACCCTTCGCCTCGACCCCCGGTGACGGTGCTGTCCGGCTGAGCGCACCCGAGCCTGCAACGGCGCGCTTGGCGGCGCGGGGTCAGCTCACTCGGTGCCGGTGAGCGCAGCGCTGACCTCGTTGACGATGGCGCTCATGGCAGCCTCCGCCCCCGGCGAGTCCCCGGCCTGGACCGCCGCCGCGACGGCCTCGTGGGCGGCGAGGGCTCGAGGCTCAGGCCGCGGGGGCATGAGCCCGTGCTCCGTGCGTCCGCGGAGGACCTCTTCCACGACGTCCGCGAGAGCGGCGAACATCTCGTTCCTGCTCGCGCGGAGCACGAGGGCGTGGAACTGCGCGTCGACGACCATGAACTCGGCCAGCCGGCCCGCCTCGCCGAGCACCCGCATCCGGGCCGCGAGCTCGACGAGCTCGTCGCCGGCAGCAGAGCCGCGCTGGGCCGCCAGGCGGGCCGCCACCGGCTCGACCGCAGACCGGAGCTCGGTCAGCGAGCGCAGCTGGGCGGGGCGCTCGGATCCTGCCAACCGCCAGCGCAGCAGGCGGGGGTCGTAGACGTCCCAGTCGACGGCCGGCCGCACGACGATGCCGACGCGCCGCCGCGAGGTGACCAGGCCCATCGACTCAAGGAGCCGCATCACCTCGCGGGTGACGGTGCGCGACACCCCGAAGCGGGTGCCCAGGCCCTCGAGCGTCAGGACCGCGCCGGCGGGCACGCTCCCCTCCACGATCTCGCGTCCCAGCACGTCGAGCAGGTCGTCGTGCAGCACAGGGATCCTCTCGCGGGTTCGGACGTCCCAGGGTAGCGGCGCGCCACACTCGCGCCGATAGGTATGACCTTTGACCCAGCAATGGTGCTATCTTTCTGCCACCCTCATGGGGGCGCTCGTCCTGGGCGCGACAACGACGTCAGGGAGACAGCGTGCAGCACCTCGTGATCATGGGCGTGGCGGGCTCGGGGAAGACCACCGTGGCCGGCATCCTCGCGGAGCGCCTCGGGTGGGCCATCGCCGAGGCCGACGAGTTCCACCCCCCGCAGAACCTGGCAAGGATGGCCGCGGGCACCCCCCTGACCGACGACGACCGCTGGCCGTGGCTGGACGCCATCGCACGGTGGATCAGCTCGCACGACGAGGCGGGCCTGAACACCATCGTCACGTGCTCCGCCCTGCGACGCGCTTACCGGGACGTCCTGCGCAGCGCCGACGGCCGGACGCGTTTCGTGCACCTGCGGGGCGATGCCGAGCTGGTGCAGGACCGCATGGCCGGACGCGTGGGCCACTTCATGCCGACGAGCCTCCTGCCGTCGCAGTTCGCCACGCTCGAGCCCCTCGGCGCGGACGAGGACGGCGTCGTCGTCCCCATCTCCGCCTCCCCGAACTCCGTCGCCGACGAGGCGCTGCGGGCGCTAGGGCTGTCCGCGGCGGTCTAGACACCAACCCTCTGACACGACCACCTCTGCCAAGACCAAGGAGCCTTCATGCATTTCTTGCTCGCCGACGCGGCCGAACGGACGACACAGGCAGGGACCACTCAGCTCGTCGTCGCCGCCGTCCTCGGCATCGCCGTCATCGTCACTCTCATCGTGTGGCTCAAGCTGCACCCCTTCCTCGCCCTCACCCTCGGCGCCGCCGCCATGTCGCTCACGGCAGGCGTGCCCTACATGAACACCTTCACCTCCTTCTCGACGGGCCTGGGCTCGACGATCGGCGGGGTCGGCGTGCTGATCGCCCTCGGCGCGATCATCGGGACCTTCCTGGTCAAGTCCGGTGGTGCCGACGCGATCGTCGACACGATCCTGGCCAAGACGAAGCCGCAACGACTGCCGTGGGCGCTCGCGCTCATCGCGTTCGTCGTCGGGATCCCGCTGTTCTTCGAGGTCGGCGTGGTCCTGCTCATCCCCGTGGTGATGCTTGCCGCCCGCCGCGCCAAGTCCCCCGTGATCCTGTTCGGCATCCCGGCGCTCGCCGGCCTGTCGGCGCTGCACGGCCTCGTGCCGCCGCACCCCGGGCCGCTGATCGCCATCGACGCCCTCGGCGCGAACCTCGGCCTCACCCTTGCGCTGGGCCTGATCGTCGCGATCCCCACCGTCGCCATCGCCGGTCCGATCATGGCCAAGCCCATGGCTCGCTGGGTGCCGCTCGGGGCGCGCGCCCTGCTCGGTGACGAGGGTCCGATCGACTCCGAGCGTCGCCCCGCCTTCGGCACGTCCCTCCTGGTCGTGCTGCTGCCGGTCGTGCTCATGCTCGGCCGCACGCTGGTCGAGGCCGCCGGCTTCGGCGACAACCCGTTCGGGCAGGTGCTGGTGTTCCTCGGCACGCCCCTCATCGCGCTGCTCATCACGACGCTGATGTCCCTGGTCGTGCTCGGATCGGCGCTCGGCTTCGACCGGGCACGGCTGAGCGAGCTCGTGGGCGCGTCCTTCCTGCCGATCGCGGGCATCCTGCTCATCGTCGGCGCGGGTGGCGGCTTCAAGCAGACGCTCGTCGACTCCGGCATCGGGAACGTGATCGCTTCCGGGCTGGCGAACACGAACATCTCGCCACTGATCGCGGCATGGATCGTCGCGGTGCTCATCCGCGTCGCCACGGGCTCCGCGACCGTCGCCACGATCACCGCGTCCGGCATCGTCGCCCCGCTCGCAGCTGGGCTCAGCCCGACGCACACGGCACTCATGGTGCTCGCGGTGGGCGCCGGCTCCGTGTTCCTGTCGCACGTCAACGACGCGGGCTTCTGGCTCGTCAAGGAGTTCTTCGGGATGACCGTCGGCCAGACGTTCAAGACGTGGGCCCTCATGGAGTGCGTCGTGTCCGTCGTCGCCCTCGCCGGGGTGCTCCTGCTGAGCCTGGTCGTCTAGCGACCCGGCACGCACGCCGGCAGACATCGCGGCCCGCTCCCGTCCCTGACGGAGCGGGCCGCGGCATGTCCGGGCTCGGGCGGACCGCGTGCGATGGGACATGAGACCCACCTAATGGTCATACCTTTGCGCCACGCTGGAGGGGTCCCCCGCCGATCACCGCGGCTACGCCGCCGGTCCAGCACCCGGAGTCACCATCAGCTACCTCGATCCGGTCCTTGCCGCCGTCACAGCGGACGTGGTCCGACGGTCCGAGCCGACCCGCAGCGCCTACCTCGCGGGGGTGGACCGCCTGGCCGCGCGTCCTCGAGGCCGCGACCGGCTCGGGTGCGCCAACGTCGCCCACGCCGTCGCCGCTCTCGGCACGCAGGACAAGGAGGCCGTCCTGCGGGGTCGGCTCCCCACCCTCGCGATCGTCACCGCCTACAACGACGTCGTCTCAGCCCACCGGCCGTACGAGCACTACCCGGAGCTCCTGCGCGACGAGGCGCGACGGCGAGGGGCGGTCGCCCAGGTGGCTGGTGGCGTCCCGGCGATGTGCGACGGCATCACCCAGGGCGGCCCCGGGATGGAGCTGAGCCTGCTGTCGCGCGACGTGATCGCCATGTCCACGGCGGTGGCCCTCAGCCACGACGTCTTCGACGCAGCGCTGCTCCTCGGGGTGTGCGACAAGATCGCGCCCGGGCTGCTCATCGGCGCGCTCCACCTGGGCCACGTGCCCGCGGTCTTCGTGCCCTCCGGACCGATGCCCACCGGTCTGGCGAACAGCCGCAAGGCCGCCCTGCGCCAGCAGCACGCGCAAGGGCTGGTCGACCGTGCCGAGGTCCTCGACGCGGAGACCCAGGCCTACAGCGGCGCCGGGACGTGCACGTTCTACGGCACCGCCAACACCAACCAGCTCCTGCTCGAGGTCATGGGCCTGCAGCTGCCCGGCTCGTCGTTCGTCCCGACGGACCACCCGCTGCGCGAGCCCCTCACCAGGGCCTCGGTCGGCGCCGCGCTCGCGCTCGCCGCCCCCGAGGCACCGGTGCCTCTCGGGCGGATGGTCGACGAGAAGGCCGTGGTGAACGCCATGGCCGCGCTGCTCGCGACCGGGGGCTCGACGAACCACCTCATCCACTGGGTGGCGGTGGCGCGGGCGGCCGGCATCGTCCTCGACTGGTCGGACGTGCACCGGCTCGGTGCGGTCGTGCCGCTGCTCGCGCGCATCTACCCCAACGGGCCCGCGGACATCAACGACTTCCACCGTGCGGGAGGCGTGCCCTTCGTCGTGCGGGAGCTGTTGCGCGGAGGGCTCCTGCACCCCGACGTCCGGACGGTGATCGGCGAGGGTCTGGACGCGTACACCCTCCGGCCCGAGGCCGCCGAGCACGCAGGAGCAGGCGAGCCGATCCTGAGGCGGACCGGCTCCGCGGCGGCGCGACGTGCAACGCGCGAGCCGGCCCGGGCCCCCGTGTGGCGCGCTCTCGAGGAGGAGAGCGGCGACGACGCGGTCCTGCGTCCGGTCGACCGGCCCTTCTCCCCCACCGGCGGGTTGGCGCTGCTGGAGGGCAACCTCGGCCGCGCCGTCATCAAGGTCTCCGCGGTCGCACCCGAGCACCTCGTGGTCGAGGCACCGGCGTTCGTGGTGGAGGACCAGGCCGACCTCGTCGCAGCGTGGGAGGCCGGGGACCTGGACAGGGACGTCGTCGTGGTCGTGCGGTTCCAGGGCCCGAGGGCCAACGGCATGCCAGAGCTGCACAAGCTCACGCCTCCGCTCTCCGCCCTGCTCGGCGCGGGGCACCGGGTCGCCCTCGTCACCGACGGCCGCATGTCCGGCGCGTCCGGGACCGTGCCGGCAGCCATCCACGTCACCCCCGAGGCGGCCGGTGGCGGGCCCCTCGCCCGGCTGCGGACCGGGGACGTCGTCCGCGTCGACGCGGTCGCGGGCACGCTCAGCGCGCTGGTCGACCCGACCGAGTGGGAGACCCGCGTCCCGGCCGTCGCCCCGCCGGCCGGGACTGACCTCGGGCGCTCGCTGTTCGCGACCCTCCGCGCTAACGCGGCGCGGGCCGACGAGGGCGCGGGGGCCTGGTGACCGCAGCCCCGGCTGTCGCCGCCCCGACCATCCCGCCTTCAGGAACCAGCACCGACCAGCGACCCAGCAAGGAGAAGCCCATGAGCACCACCTCCCACGTCACCACCCTCGGTGTCGACCATCTCGGCCTGCCCGACCACGGGCCCGTGATCCCCGTCGTCGTCATCTCCGACGTCGACCTCGCGGTCGCGCTGGCGCGTGCTCTCGTCGCCGGTGGGGTGCGCGTCATCGAGGTCACGCTCCGGACGGCGGCGGCGCTCGACGCCATCGCCGCGATCAGCGCCGCCGTCCCCGAGGCAGTGGTCGGCGCTGGGACGGTGCTCGATGCCGGCCAGGCACGCGACGCGGCCGCGGCGGGTGCCCGCTTCGCCGTGTCCCCGGGCCTGATCGACGACGTCGACCAGGCGTGCCGGGACCACGAGCTGCCTCTCCTGCCCGGCGCGGCGACCGCCACGGAGATCATGGCGGCCCGCGCGCGCGGCTACCGGCTGCTCAAGCTCTTCCCGGCCGAGGTCGTGGGCGGTCGGGCCCTCCTCCGGTCCCTCGCCGGCCCGTTCGCCGACATGCGCTTCTGCCCGACCGGGGGGCTCACCGTCCAGACGGTCCCCGAGTACCTGGCCCTGTCGAACGTCGTCGTCTGCGGCGGCACGTGGCTCACCCCGGCCGATGCCGTGCTCGCCCAGGACTGGGAGAGGATCACGCGGCTCGCGCGCGAGGCTGCGGCGCTCGTTCCGGCGCGTCAGGCCTCGTGGCCGACGAGCGGGCCCGAGGTCCGCGCGGAGGCGGTCAGGGCGTCGAGGTGACACCGCGCCCGTCGACACCCCCGACCGCGCACGGTCCGTCGTCACCCACAGCGTGCAGGCGGCTCGCACCGATCAGGTCCCCATCGCCGGCGCCGGTCGCGTTCGCTGTGGTGACCTCGGCGACGGCCAGCAGGCCCGCACCAACCATGGCGGCCGGGTCAGGAGGTGGAACCGACGCGAGCAGTGCCATGCCGCAGACCAAGGCTGCTGCTGTGGCAGCAGCGCGGACGAAGCGCAGGCGCCGGGTCCTCATCGCACCCCTGCTTCACGCTGCCCTCGCCGGGGCGCACCGCTCCAGGGGCGAAGGTCCCCGACCGGGAGGGTGGACCGGGGTGATCGCGGGCACCCGGTCGTGGTCTGCGTCGCTACGCCCGCGGCGCCGTCGTCACACCAGGGCGGGCCGCGCCCGGCCCAGTGACCCTGCGATGAGAGTCACCGTCAGAGCCGCGGACACCGCCTCGGCCGCCACCATCCCCACCAGCACGAGCAGCTGGAGCTCGGCGGCAGCGAGCGGCTTGGCGCCGGCCAGCAGCAGGCCGACGAACGCTCCGGGCAGGGTCACCAGTCCCGCCCCGGCCAGCTGGTCGACGGGCGGAACGAGCGCTCGGGCCACGGCGCGCCTGCCGAGGTCCGCGACTGCCTGGCGGGGGCTCGCGCCGAGCGTGAGCCAGCCCTCGACCTCTGGCCACCCCGAGGCGACGTCGTCGCGGAAGCGGCCGGCCGCCAAGGACGCGGCGACCATCGAGCCGCCGATGACCTGCGCGGTGTAGGGCAGGAGCGTGTTCGCGTCGCGGGAGATCGCCCCCGTCGTCGTGGAGATCAGCACCACGCCTGCCGCACCGGCACTGATCGCCAGGGCAAGACGGGGCGCCAGGCGCCAGTCACGGCCCGCGCGTCGGGTCGCCGTCAGGGTGGCGACGGTGACCATGACGAGCAGGTACGGGACGAGGGCCCCGGGGTGCGCGAAGATCCACCCGATGACGCCCGCCACGAGAATCAGCTGCACGCTCCCCCGGGCCACGGCCACGGCGATCTCGCGGAGCACGTGAGTCCGCGTCCAGCTGACGGCGACACCCGCGAGCACGACGAGCAGGGCAAGGGTCACCGCCAGGCGCACGGCTGACGGGGCTTCCACGCGACCAGTCTCCCGTGCGGGAGGTCCGCCGACGTTCAGGGAGCGTGGGCCGGCTCGCCGAGGTCAGGCCCACCTTGGCGTGAGCGGGGTGGGCCTGACCTCGGTGCAGAGGTCAGGGGACGACCACGACGTCGCCCACCATCCCCATGTCGTCGTGGATGGCGCAGATGTAGTGGAACGTGCCAGCGGCGGTGAAGGTCACGGTGAACGGGACCCCAGGAGCAAGCACCCCGCTGTTGAGGTCACCGCCGCC
>DASXVR010000177.1:0-17535 GCA_036504175.1 Actinotalea sp.
GGAGGGCCACCCCGAGCACGATCACGACTGGGCCCGGAGGGTGCGTGCCTGTCGCCAGGTGTGGTGGCGCGACGCGATCAGCACGCCGCCGACGCAGGCCAGGAGACCGCCGACGAGACTCACCGCGGCGTACGCCAGGGCTGTGCCGACAGCGCCGGCTGCCAGCAGGCGCTCGAGCTCGATCGCGAGGCTGCTGAAGGTGGTGAACCCGCCGAGGAAACCCGTCCCCACGGCGAGGCGGACGATCCGGCCCCGCGTGCTCTCGACGCCTCGCCGGACGAGCGCCTCGAGGAGGGCGCCGAGCAGCAGCGACCCGAGGAGGTTCTCGGTCAGGGTGCCCAGGGGCCAGCCGCCGGCCACGGGCAGGCCGTGGGTGGTGAGGTAGCGGGCGGTCGTGCCCAGGGTGCCACCGGCCGCCACGAGGGCGACCATGCGTGGGTCGAGGTGGTGCGCCCGGGTCATCCGCTCCCCCGCGGCCCGGGCGGGAAGACGACCACCGGCCGGGTCTGGGTGTGCACGAGGCGTCCCGCGACCGAGCCGCCGATGAGCTGCGTCATCCAGCCGGCGAGCCCGTGCCGCCGCGCCCCGACGGCGATCAGCCGGGCGTCGTGCTGCTCCGCGATCGCGGCGAGGCCGTGCGCCGCCTCCCCGACGGTGTAGACGAAGAGCCACGGCACGTCGGTCTGGGCGAGCACGAGCTTCAGGTGGCGGCTCATCTCCTTCTCCGCCCGGAGCCTGCGGTCGTCGTCGTCCTGGTCAGGGTCCAGCGGGGTCGTGGTGATCGTCCCGTCGGGCTGCTCGCCGATCACGACCCTGCTGCCGTCCACCCAGGCGCACACCAGGCCGCAGCCGAGGGCGGTCGCCAGCGCCGCCGCCTCGTGCACCACCCGGGGCGGCTGACCCGGGACCACACCCACGACCACCGGGGCGGTCGGCGGCACGGGGCCGCCGTGCCAGTGATGGGGTCGGGACCTGCTCATCACCCCTCCTGGGAGCGGCGCGACAGGCCGCGCCGCGTGGCCGCGCGCCACACCGGGAGCGCATCGTCGCGTCACTGTAGTGCTCCGGGACGTAGGTTCTTGGCGTGATTCCCGCTGACATCGCCCTGCTCCGCACCCCTGGCACCCCCGCCCTCAGCCCCGACGGCTCGACCGCCGTCGTCTCGGTCACGGCGCCCGACCCGGAGACCGACGAGTACGTCGGCCACCTGTGGAGGGTCGCCACCGACGGCTCCGCGCCGCCGGTCGCCCTGACCCGCGGCCACCGCGACACCTCGCCCACCTGGTCCGCCGACGGTCGCTGGGTGGCGTTCCTGCGGTCCGAGCCGCACGGCCGGCCCCAGGTGCACATCGTCGAGGCCGCCGGCGGAGAGCCCGTACGCCTGACCGACGCTCCCCTCGGTGCCTCCGACCCGCGCTTCTCCCCCGACGGCAGCCGCCTCGCGTTCCTCGCGCGGGTGCCCGAGGAAGGCCGGTACGTGCGGGACGGGGACCCCGCGGCCGAGCCACCCCGTCACATCACCACCTTCCGCTACCGGGGGGACAACCTCGGCTTCTTCCGGGACCGACCCCAGCACCTGTTCGTCATCGACGTGCCTGCCGAACCGCAGCCCGGCGCCGTCCCGGCCCCCGCGGCCCTGACCACCGGGGACCTCGAGGTGCGCGCGGCCCGCTGGCTGCCCGACGGAGAGCACCTGGTCGCCGTCGCTGAGGTGCACCCCGGGCGCGAGGAGGACCTGCGCAGCGACGCCGTGATCATCGACGCTCCACGGGGCGGTGAGCCACGCCCGCTCGACCAGCTGCCGGCCCCCCGGGCGTTGACGGCCGCCGGCGCGGGGTCCGACCTGTCCGTCGAGACGGTCGCGCCCTCTGCCGACGGCAGCACCCTGTGGATGCTCGCGAGCGACCTCGGGCCGTCGGGCCGCGGGTTCGTGGGCGCCCAGACGGGCCTGTACTCGCTCGACCTCGGGCCGGGCCGGGTCAGCGGCGCCGGTGACCCGGCGCCGGCGTCGGGTACTGGCGGCAGCCCTCGGCGGCACACCGACAGCAAGGCCGTCGACCTGGTGCCCGGCGTTCTGGCGGTGGCCGACGGCCGCGTGCTCGTCGCCGACCAGCGACGAGGTGCCGTCGTGCTGCTGAGCCTTCCCGAGCACGCCGCGCCGTCGTCGCCCGCGGCGGGTCAGGGCGACCACGACGCCGGTGTGGTGCTGCTCGACGCACCGGCAGTGGTGCTGGGCCTCGACGCCGTCCCTGGCCGGGCGGTCGCGTCCGTCGCGACACCGACGTCCTCGGGCGAGCTCGTCTCGATCGACCCCGGCACCGGCGACGCCGTGCTGCTCACCGACCTCTCGGCGGACCTGCGCGCCACCGGGCGGGTGAGGCCGCCGGTGGAGGTGAGCGCCACCGCGCCGGACGGGTACCCCGTGCACGGGTGGGTGACGCTGCCTGACCCGGACCGCTACGGCGCCGGGCCGCACCCGGTCGTCCTGATGATCCACGGCGGTCCCTACGCCCAGTACACGCACGCCCTGTTCGACGAGGTCCAGGTGCTCGCCGAGGCGGGGTACGCCGTCGTCCACGGCAACCCGCGCGGCTCGGCCGGCTACGGCGCCGCGCACGGGACGGCGATCCAGGGTGCGTTCGGCACTGTCGACGCCGACGACGTCCTGGCGCTGCTGGACTCAGCCCTCACCCGCCCCGAGCTCGACGACCAGCGGGTCGGGGTCATGGGCGGCTCGTACGGCGGCTACCTCACCGCCTGGCTGACCACCCGGACCGATCGCTTCCGCGGTGCGATCGTCGAGCGCGGCTTCCTCGACCCGGTGAGCTTCGTCGGCTCGAGCGACATCGGCTGGTTCTTCGGGCTGGAGTACCTCGGCGACGCCGCCACGCCGGAGGGGGCGGCGGCGCTCGACGCGCAGTCCCCGATGGCCCATGTGGGCAGCGTGCGCACACCGACGCTCGTCATCCACTCCGAGAACGACTGGCGCTGCCCGCTCGAGCAGGGCCAGCGCTGGTTCGTCGAGCTGCGGCGCCGCGGCGTCCCCGCCGAGCTGCTCCTCTTCCCCGGCGAAGGGCACGAGCTGACCCGCTCCGGCCGGCCGCGCCACCGGGTCGCACGCTTCGAGCACGTCCTGACCTGGTGGTCGCAGCACCTGTCGGCGCGCACAGGAACCCCACAGGAATCACTCAGGTGAGGCCGAGACTCGGAGCGCATCATGGGAGCCATGAGCACCTCCGCGCCGCTGTCGTCCGCCCAGCCGACCCTCTTGCGCCCGGACGGCTCGCCCATCCGTGCCCTGGTCGTCGACGACGAACCCGCGCTGGGTGACCTCCTCACCACCGTGCTGCGCTACGAGGGCTGGCAGGTGGAGACGGCCCTGACCGGGCACGCCGCGATCAAGGCGGCCCGGGCCCAGGCGCCCGACGTCATCCTGCTCGACATCATGCTGCCCGACCTGACCGGGCTCGACGTGCTCCGCAGGATCCGCGCCTTCCAGCCGGACGTCCCGGTGCTCTTCCTCACGGCCAAGGACGCCGTCGAGGACAGGGTGGCGGGCCTGACGGCCGGTGGCGACGACTACGTGACGAAGCCGTTCAGCCTGGAGGAGGTCGTCGCCCGCCTGCGCGCCCTCCTGCGCCGCAGCGGTGTCGCGCACGAGCAGGAGGACGCGAGCCTCGTCGTCGGTGACCTGGTCATGGACGAGGACAGCCACGAGGTCCACCGCGCCGGCGAGGAGGTCCACCTGACGGCCACCGAGTTCGAGCTGCTCCGCTACTTCATGCGCAACCCCCGCCGCGTGCTCTCCAAGGCGCAGATCCTCGACCGCGTCTGGCAGTACGACTTCGGCGGCCAGGCCAACATCGTCGAGCTGTACGTCTCCTACCTGCGACGCAAGATCGACGCGGGCCGTCCGCCGATGATCCACACCCTGCGGGGCGTCGGGTACGTGCTCAAGCCCGCCGAGGCAGAGGTGGGCGTCCGTCCATGACCTGGACCCTGCGGCGCCGCCTCGTCGCGGTGCTGATCGTCCTGCTCGTCACGGTCGCGGCCACGATGGGCCTGGTCTCGTCGTTGGCGCTCAAGGGCTCCCTGGTGTCCCAGCTCGACGCGCGCCTCCAGGAGGCCGCGCACCGGGCCGAGGCTGCCGGGTCCCACCGGCCGCCGAGCGGCCTCGGGTCCACGAGCGGCTCGACCGACCTGACACCGGACATCGGTCCCCCGCCGGGCCTCACGGCGCCCGGGCAGAGCGCGGGGACGGTGAACCTCGACATCCGCAACGGCGTGCTGCTGGCCGGCTACTTCGACCAGACCGGCGCCTACCAGTCCCTGAGCTCTGCGCAGGCCCAGACCTTGCAGGCGGTCAGCCGCGACGGCCAGCCGCACACCGTCGAGCTGGACGGCCTCGGCGAGTACCGCGTGGAGGCGACGACGAGCGCCGATGGCGACCTCGTGGTGACGGGTCTGTCGACGGCCGAGACGACAGCGACGGTCCGCGACTACCTCGTCGTGGAGGGCGCCGTCGCGCTCACCGGCATCGTGCTGGCCGCCGTGATCGGCACGGCGCTGGTCCGCCGCGAGCTCAGGCCGTTGCAGCGGGTGGCCGCCACGGCCACCCGGGTCTCGGAGCTACCGCTGCACCAGGGCGAGGTCCTCCTCGCCGAGCGCGTCCCCGAACGGGACACCGATGCCTCGACCGAGGTGGGCCAGGTGGGCCTCGCGCTCAACCGGCTCCTCGGGCACGTCGAAGGGGCTCTGGCGGCCCGCCAGGACAGCGAGACCCAGGTGCGGCAGTTCGTCGCCGACGCCAGCCACGAGCTGCGCACCCCGCTGGCCTCGATCCGCGGCTACGCCGAGCTCGTGCGGCGCCTGCCGGCGGACCTCCCTCAGGACGCGCTGCACGCCATGGAGCGCGTCGAGTCCGAGTCGCGTCGGATGACCACGCTCGTCGAGGACATGCTCCTGCTGGCCCGGCTCGACGCCGGCCGCTCCCTCGAGCGCGACGAGGTCGACCTGACGGCGCTCGCCGTGGACGCGGTGGCCGACGCCCATGCCGCCGGGCCGGACCACGTCTGGCAGCTTGACCTGCCCGGGCACGCGGAGGAGGAGTCCGACACCCCGCCCGCGCTCGTCCTCGGCGACGACCACCGCCTGCGCCAGGTGCTGGTGAACCTGCTTGCCAACGCTCGGGTCCACACCCCCGCCGGGACCACCGTCGTCACCTCGGTCGGCACCGAGGGCGACGACGTGCTCCTGTCGGTCCGCGACGACGGCCCCGGGATCGCCGAGCCGCTCCGCTCGCACCTGTTCCAGCGGTTCAGCCGGGGCGACGCCGCCCGCTCCCCCGGCAAGGGGTCGAGCGGCCTGGGCCTGGCGATCGTCGACGCCGTGGTCGCAGCGCACGGCGGGAGCATCGTCGTGGACGGCACCCCGGGACGCACCACGTTCACCGTCCGCCTGCCCGCCGCACCCGCGTGAGCATCGGGCGACGGCTCGGCCAGGAGTCGCGGCCGGGCGCCCGCCCGGAGAGCCGGTAGCGGACGTCGACCTGCGTGGTCTCCAGGACGAGGTCGACCTTGAGCACCGTGACCCGGTCCACCGGGACGCCGATGAGCCCCTCGAGGTGGTCCCGCAGGGACCGCTCGTCGACGAGGGCCCGGTCCAGCACCATCACCTGGCTGCGGCGGCCGGCGAGCACGCGCGGGTGGTCGCCCACGTGCAGGACGGCGACGATCGCGGCCATGAGGGTGAGGGTCAGCCACGTCGGGGTGACGTCGAGCCCCCCGAGGAGCCCCAGCGCGAGGGCTGAGAAGTAGTACGCCACCTCGTCGTGACCGAGCTCGGTCGACCGCAGCCGGATGATCGACAGGACGCCGAACAGCCCCAGACCCACGCCGGCACCGACCCCCGAGGAGGACAGGGCGGCGGTGACGGCCAGGACGCCGACGTTCACCGCGAGGTAGGCCGCCACGAGGTCCCGGCGCCCGTGACGGGGCAGGTACAGGCCGAGCACCATGACCGCCACCGCGGCGAGGTCGGCGAGATACGCGAGCAGGTGCGACATGAGGACTCCTCGTTCGGCTGTGCCTCGCATGCCGCCGGGCGGGTCGGGGGCGGCTCCCTTCGAGCGTCTCCCGACCTGCTGTTCCCCTGCTCGGCCCGCCCTGTGCGCGGGCTGTGGAGTATCCGGAGGCGGCTTGCGGGCGGCTTGCGGGCAGCTCGCAGGCGGCTCGCGGGCGGGTTGCGGGGAGCCCGAAGCCGGCTCCCTCCGCGGCTCGAGGACGCACCGTGACCGATTCGTGACACTGGGCGCGGAGAGCCCGTACGATGCGAGCACTCCGGCTCCCCGGAGCGGTCCGAGGTGGAACGCCGAGTCCTGCCACCACCGACGGCCTTCGACAGCGTGCTCGCCGGCAGGAGCGGGGGAACCACATCGCGGGCACCAGGTGCCCTTGGGGTGAAGCCGGACCTCGGTCCGGCCGGGCAGCTCCCAGCCCGAACCCGACAGCTCACCTCGTAGGCGACCGGAGAGGTTCACCATGCCTGCGACCCCCCGCGCAGCCCGGCACCGCCACCAGCGTCCCGCCAGGACGCCCCTGACCGATCTCGCGTCCTCGACCGCTGCGTCGTGGAGCGTCGTGGGACGGCGCACGGGCGTCGCCGTCGGTGCCTCGGCCCTCATCGTCTCCGCCGTCGCCGGCCCCGCGGACGCCGTCAGCACGGCCGGCGACACCCCCGCCGTCGACACCCAGGCCCTCACGGTCGCCGCCCACGCCCTGCTGGACACCTCGCCCGTGGTGTCGGTGCCCGCCGCGCTCGAGTGGTCCTTCGAGGCCCCGACGATCACGGTGGTCGCCGACCCGCCGCCCGCCCCGGCCGTGGCCAAGGCCAAGACCCCGGCCCGCACGACCGCGACAGCGCGGAGCCAGGCGCGCAGCGTGCCCGCGACGGGAGCCGTGGCGCCGTCGAGCGCGAACGGCAGCGCCGTGATCGAGATCGCCGCGCGCTACGTCGGCGTGCCCTACCTCTGGGGCGGCACCACTCCTGCCGGCTTCGACTGCTCGGGGTTCACCCAGTACGTCTACGCCCAGCTGGGGATCTCGCTCCCCCGCACCTCGAACGAGCAGCGGTACGCCGGCACCGTCGTGCCCGCCGACCAGGCCCTGCCCGGTGACCTCATCTGGCACCCCGGGCACATCGCCATCTACGCAGGGGGGAACATGATCATCGACGCCCCCGAGCCGGGCGGCGTCGTGCACTTCCGTCCGATCTACCAGACGAACCCGGTGTTCATCCGCGTCGGCTGAGGTCACGCACGCGCCTCACGCGCCTCATCTTCCGAGCAGCTCTCGGAGGGTCCCGGCGTTGCGGACGGCGTTCGCGTCCCCGTCGTTGTTGAAGTACGCGAACACCTCGCGGCCGCCCTGCTCCCACTCACGCAACCGGTCCGCCCACCAGCGCAGGTCGTCGTGGGAGTACGAGCCCCCGTACAGGTGATCGTGGTCGGGACCGTGGAGCCTGACGTAGACGAAGGGCGCCGTCGCGCGGAGCCTGCAGGCCAGACCCGCTCCGCTCATCACGCAGTAGGCGGCGCCGTGCCGCTCGAGCAGCCGGTACACGGCCTCGTCGTCCCAGCTCGGGTGCCGCAGCTCGACGGCGACCCGCACCCACCAGGGCAGCCGCCCCAGGAAGTAGTCCAGCCGGGCGTCGTCCCGCTCGAGCGTCGGCGGCAGCTGGACCAGCAGGACCGCCCGACGGTCCCCGAGCTCGTGCCAGGAGGTCGCGATCCGCTCTGCCCACACCTCCGGGGCGTAGAGCCTGCGCCCGTGGGTCAGGCCCCGCGGCGCCTTGACCGAGAGCTGGAAGCCGTCCGGCAGCACCCGCCGCCACCGCGCGAAGCTCGACGCCGGCGGCCAGCGGTAGAAGCTGGCGTTGAGCTCAGCCGTGGCGAAGCGCCGGACGTAGTGGCCGAGCCGGTCCTGCGGCGGAGACCCGTGCGGGTAGAGCTCGCCGTGCCAGTGGCCGTAGCTCCAGCCGGAGGTGCCGACGTGGATCGCCACAGCTCCTCACCAGCCCAGGCGACGACGGACGGCGGCGGCGCCCTCGGCCGGCCAGCCGTCCCACCCGGGCGCGAAGAGCTCCTCGGCCAGGTCGAGGAGCCGCCGCGCGCAGACCTCGGGCTCGGCTGCGAGCGCGCGCCCGACCCGTCTGCCGAGCTCCGGGTCGGCCCGCTCGACCCGCCGGAACGGGTCGAGGTCGTCGAGGAGGGCCGGGTCGGGCTCGGCGCGGACGTGCCAGAGCCTCAGCAGGTGCCCCAGGGCGTGGCTGCGGATGTGCTGACCGGCTGCGATGACCTCACCCCGACGCGCCCGCCCGACACCGATGAGCAGGAGGCTGACGAACATCCGGGCCTCGCGCCCGGGGTCGACCGCCGTCTCGCCGCCGCGTCCGGCGACGGCCGCCACCGCCTGCGCGACGCCTCCGGTGTCGTACGCGACGCGGTAGGCGTTGACCCGTGCCACCGCCAGCTCCTCGAGCGAGAAGACGGCGAGCTCGACGACCCTGCCGTCGTCGTAGACCACCTTCAGGCCGTGCGCGGTCTCGCGCACCACCAGGGCCACGGCCGAGGCTCCGGGGAGCCAGTCGAGGCGGGTGCGGTAGGACTCCTGCGCGCCCTCGCGGGTGATCAGGAAGAGGTCGCAGTCCGACCACTCGTCCACCCGGTCCAGGTCGGCCGACGAGCCGAGGAGCACGAGCCCCTGCACGTCGGGCCGCTCCGCGACCGAGGCCCGCAGGTCCGCGATCCAGCGCTCGAGGACCTGTCGGGCAGCAGTCGACGTCATGGCGTCACGTTACGTGGGCGGCGGGGCACAAGGGCTCCCCGGTCTGGAAGGCTGAGCGGGTGAGTGCACTCGCAGCGGCACCGGGCCGTCCGGACAGGCGAGGACGTCCCGCACGTCCGACCGGGCGTCGTCCCTCGTGGCGGCGTACCTACCTCCCGCCGCAGCACGGTGCCTGGGCGATGCTGACGGTGCCCTTCCTGGTCGGCGTCCTCACCGGTGGGACCGCCTGGGTCCAGCTGCCGCTGCTGGTCGCCTGGCTCGCCGGCTACCTGCTCTCGTACTACGTGCTCCTCGCCGTCAAGACCCGGCGCACGGGCAAGGTGCGCCGCCAGGTGCTGCTTTACGGGTCGCTCACCCTGGCTGCGTGCGCTCCCGTGCTGGTCCTGCGGCCGCGCCTGCTCCTCTTCGCGCCCGCGTTCGCCCTGCTGCTGGCCGTGAACGCGTGGCACGCCCGACGCCGGTCGGAGCGGTCGGTGGTCAACGACCTCGCCTCCGTGCTGCTCAGCTGTCTCATGGTCCCTGTCGCGGCCGCGGCCGCGGGGACGGCCCCGCTCGAGGTGCTGCGCCCGGCCGCAGCGGTGCTGCTCTACTTCGCGGGCACCGTGCTCTACGTCAAGACCATGATCCGCGAGCGCGGCGACCGCCGGTACCTCCAGGCGTCCGTCGGCTATCACGTCGTCGCCACGGTTGCCGCAGCGATGATCGGCGTTCCGCTGGCCGTCGTCTTCGCCTGGCTGCTGGTCCGGTCCGCGGTGCTCCCACGCCTACGACTGACGCCCCGCACGGTGGGCTTCATCGAGATCGCGCACTGCGTGGCGCTCGTCGCCGTGATCGCCGTAGCGCTTCGCTGAGCCCGGCCGAGGTGACCAACCTGCGAACCAGCCTCCCGGCCCGGTTGGCCCACCTCTGACGCGCTAGATGTGCGGGTTGTGTGAAAGGGCAACCGAAAATTCGTCGGATGACGGGTCGCCGTGTGCCAATGGACGACGGACCGCGGCCTGCCCACCCAGCAGACCCGGTCCTCCGTACGTCGCCCATCACACACGAGCGAGGACACCGAAGCGTTGACGGAGCAGCAGAGGACGGCCACCCACCGCCCCCACGTCGATGGCCCCGGCGTCGACGGCAGCCCGTCGGACGACGCCACGGCCCACGGCACCGCTGACACCGCGGCGTCGACGTCCGGCGCCGGCGCCATCACTCCGCTGACCCGTCGCCAGATCCGCCTCGCCGCCCAGCGCCTGGACGTGCAGCACCCGGACGAGCAGGGCCGGACCGAGCCGGACGCGTCCGCGGTACCGGCAGCGGTACCCGCCGCACCGGTCAGCCGCCGCGACCTCCGGGCCCGCGCCGCGGACACGACCCCCGGGCCTCCCCCCACCGTCAACCAGCCCGTGACACCGCGGACTCCGGCCGCACCTCCCGCGTCGACCGACGAGCCGCGCGACGACGAGGCGAGCCCCGCCCCCCTCAGCCCGGTCGGCACCCTCGGCCAGGACCCCTCACCCCTGCCGTCGCGCCGCGCACTGCGCCATGGGGCGAGCTCGTGCCCCGAGCCGTTCCCGCTGCTGCGCACTCACCCCGCGTCACCGTCGGGCGGACAGCAGCGGGTCGGCAAGGCCCTCACGGCCGTCGCCCTGTCCGGTGCGCTGCTGGTCAGCGGCTTCGCCCTCCAGCGGGCCGACCGCAGCCTGGAGGCCGGCAGCACCGACGTCAGTGCGCGTGGCGCCCTGCTCGGTCAGGTCGCCCGGACGAACGCCGCGGCGGCGACCCGGCTGACCGCCCAGGGCGAGGCCTTCGCCGGACAGCGCCGCACCGAGGCGCTCCAGACGGCGCAGGCGGCGCTGGCCGAGACCGAGACAGTCGTGCGGACGGCGGCGCCGGTGCTCGACGCCGCCACCCTCGCGCCGCTGACGGCGGCGGCCGCACGGCTCGAGGAGCTGCTCCAGGCAGGCGGCGGCGCCGACCTGTCCGGCGTGGCCCCGGCCGCACCCGCCGCCACGTCGGCGCAGGACGACGACCTGGCCGCGCGGGCAGCATCCGCCGCGCAGGCCAGCCGTTCGCTGGTGGCCGCGCGCGGTGCCGTCCCCACGGAGAGCCCCCTCGCCCCGACACCCACGGCGACGCCGTCCGCGCCGGCCGTTGCGTCCACGCCCGCCGACGAGGCGGAGACGGCCCCCGACGCGACAGCCGACGTCACGGCGGACGTCACCTCGGCGCCGTCGCCGGCGGCCGGTTCTTCCGACGCGTCCGCCGCCGAGCCGGCACCGGACCAGACGCCCGCCGCTCCCACGGACGTCGCGGCCAGTGCCGAGCTCAGCCGGGCCGCCGCCGAGGTCAGCGCCCTCGCCGGTCAGATCAGGGCCCAGCTGGATGCCCAGGTCGCCGCGGACGAGGCGCGCTCGCTCGAGGCGGCCGCGGCAGCGGCCAAGGCCGCGGAGATCGCCCACAAGGTGGCTGTCGCCAAGGCAGCGCCCAACGGGCAGATCCCCCGCGACGCACTCTGCTCACCGTCCTTCGCCCCGCAGGCCCTGCTCCGCTGCGACGCCGCCGCCGCCCTGGAGGAGCTCGACGTCGCCTACCGGGCGGAGTTCGGGCACGACCTGGCGATCGTGAGCTCCTACCGCAGCTACGCGATGCAGGTGGCCACCCGGCGCTCGCGGGGATGGCTCGCGGCGGTTCCGGGCACGTCGAACCACGGCTTGGCGGTCGCCGTCGACTTCGACGCGTTCGGGCACCTCGGCAGCTTCTCGAGCCCCAACTACCTCTGGATGAAGCGCCACGCGGCGGAGTTCGGCTGGTCGCACCCCCGGCTCATGGAGCGTGGCGGCGGCGGGCCGCAGGAGCCCTGGCACTGGGAGTTCGGCACCGACTGACGGGTCCGGCTCGACCTACCTGGCGCCCGTGGACGACGCCGCCTGCGGTCACGGAAGATCCTACGATGTCGTGTTTTCATCCGGTGGTCCGGTGGCCCATGCCCACGGCGGGCCGGAGAATGGCATCTGCGCCCGTCAGGGCCAGGCGACGGGAGGCCATGTGGGTGCACCGCCTGGCTCCGCCCTGGTCCCGCTGAGCGAGTTCGGTCCGTTCGACGAGCTCTCCGACGTGGCCCACGCCTTCTACGTCGAGGGTCTGTCCGCCCAGGCGGTCGACAGCTGCCGCCAGTGGCGCAGCCTCACCGACAGCGCCGGCGACGTGCTGACGTCGCGCTACTTCACCTACATCGAGGCCATCTCGCTGCAGGAGCTCGGTCGCAACAGCGAGGCCGTGGGCGTCGCACTGTCGCTGCTGTCCTCCCTGCGCGACGACCCCGAGCCGGTCTGGCGGGCCAAGAGCCTCGCGGTCGTGGCCGAGTCCAGCATCCGCCTGGGTGACCACGCCCGGGCCATGGCGGCGCTCGCCGAGGCCGACTGGCTCATGGACAGCATCCCGCCGGAGAGCTACGGCCACCTGTCCGCGAGCATGGCGGTGGCGCTGGCCATGCGCTCCGCCGACCTCTTCGAGCCGGCGGACGCTCTGCTGCGCACCGCCTCCCACAGCCCGCAGCCGCACCTGGAGCTCCTGGTCGTCCAGGAGCTCGCGGTGCTGAGCGCTCACTGGGGCGCGACGCTCCAGCTCGTCGGTGACCGCAAGGGGGCGTCGGCGCACTTCGTGAGGGCGGCCGAGTGGTCCTTGGCGATGCAGCGAGCGGCGCATACGGCCGACAACCCCCAGATGCTCGCCCGCGGCGAGGTCATCGAGGCCTACGCGATGATGAACCTCGGCGCCGAGGAGCTGGCTGCCGCACGCGTCGTCGCGGCGATGGACCGCTTCCCGCTGCGCGGCGAGCTCGTCGAGACCCACCTGCTGCACCTCGTCCTGGCTCGGGCCCACCAGCTCGCGCAGCGCCTCGACGACTGCCGGACGCACCTGCTCAGCGCGCTGAGCGACGCCACCACAGCGAGTCGGGACACCTGGTCGGCCGTCGCCTGGGAGGCGCTGGCCGACCTCGACGTGGCCGAGCACGGACGTCACCCGGCGGTCGGGATCTGGAAGGGTCTGGCCCGCTTCGCCCTGGGACGCGTGTGGGCCGAGCGCGAGGGTCGCTTCTCCGCACTTCAGGAGCGCCACCACATCAGGCAGCTCACCGCGGAGGCCAACCGGATGGGTCAGGTCGTCCTCCAGGACCCGCTCACGGGGCTCGGCAACCGCCGCCTGCTGAACGCGGCCGTCCAGAGCACGTCCTCGCCCTCGGCGGCGGTCTTCCTCGACGTGGACCACTTCAAGGAGGTCAACGACAACTTCTCCCACGGGGTCGGTGACCAGATCCTGCGCGCCCTGGCCGAGATCCTGCGCACCCAGTGCCGCTCCGGGGAGGTGCTCGTCAGGTACGGCGGGGACGAGTTCGTCATCCTCCTGTCCGGTGACGTCCAGGCCGCCGAGGCCGTGGCCCGCCGCATCCAGGAGGCCGTCCGGCAGCATCCCTGGTCGGCGCTGGCCAGCGGTCTGCGCGTGACCGTCTCGATCGGCGTGGGTCTGGCGACGCACGACAAGGCCAACCCCCTTGCCGCGGCGGACGCAGCCCTGCTGTCCGCCAAGCGCGCAGGTCGCGACCGGGTCGCTGCGCACACCCACTGAGCTCCCCACACCGAGCTCCCCACACCGAGCCCCGCCCACCGCTGAACCGTCGGCGGGCCGGCCTCAGAGCTGGCTGCGCACCCCTGCCTCGTGCTCGAGGGTTTCGAGCTGGTCCTGCAGGCCGCCCTCGACCGCTCGGGCGCCGCGACCCCGGCGTGCGAGCGGCAGCACCGGGGCGTGGCGGGCATCCTCGAGCTCGAAGCCGAGAGCCGCGTAGAAGGCGACGACCGCCAGCAGGACCCCCGTCCAGCCCGCGAGGGTCTGCCACCCGGACGACGAGGTCAGGTGCGTCACGCCGGTGAGCAGGAACCGCAGGGAGCTCAGGCCCATCACGACTGCTGCGACCAGCTTCGTCGTGGCCGCCACGGTGGGGACGAGCATGCTGATCGAGGCACCGACGAGCAGCACCCCGAGGCCCGGGACGAACGCACCCGGCGCGCTCGTCAGCAGGATCAGCGCGGTGCCCGCCCACGTCCCAGCGAGCACACCCATCCCGGTGCCGGCCACCGGGTCGCGCGCACGGAAGCCCATGACCGACGCCATGAGCTGGGCGGGGACGGTGAACCCCAGCACCGCGAGGGCGACGTGGTGCCCTTCGGAGGGTGAGATCCAGCCGAGCTGGAGCGCGCTCACCGCGAGAGTGGCGACCATCAGGCCGAGGAACCCGAGCGGCAGGGGAGTCCCGACCGGATGGAGGACGATCGACGTGCTGACAGACGTGGCACGAGCGCTCGGTTCGTCCGGACCGGACGGCCCGCCGGTACCGCTCACGAGAGCAGCACCTGGCTCGAGGACTCCTTGAGCTTGCCGTTCGCCCACGCCATCTGCCGCTTGGTCTGAGCCATGCAAGTCTCCGCGAGGCTCACGAGCCCGGCATCCTTGAGCGCCTGCGCCGCCTGGGCGACCATCTCCCAGTCCGTGTAGACGCCTGCCGCCTGGAGGTACACGTCCCGCAAGTCGCGAAGCAGGACGAGGCCGGGCGCATCGTTGCGACCCACCGCGAGCCCCACCGCCGACCGCAGCCGGGCAGCCGAGCCCGGCTCGTGCTCCGGCTCCGGCTCGAGGTCCTGCCCGTAGCGCTGAGCGACCCGGGCGATCACGACGAGGTGCTGCTGCGACCAGCCCGCCAGGTCACGGGCCAGGTGGTAGATCTCGTGGTCGACCCGGTGGTGGTCGGAGAGACGCAGGAGGCCATGCGTGAGGTCGTTCTCCGCCCCGTGGAGGTCGCGCAGCACCTGTCCGACCTTCACGACGCACCTCCCGAGGCCGGGATGTCCTCGGACACTTCGGCCGCCGCGCCGCCTCGGGTCGCGGGCACAGGGGCGTCTGCGCGCACGGAGCCGCCGGCGGGCGCGGACCCGGTCGTCGTCGGGGCGGGCGCCGGGCTCCCGTCCCCTGCGGCCACCCGCCGCACGCGCGCTGCCGCTGTCTTGAAGATCGGCTGCTTGGACGCCGGGTCCCAGTCGGTGATGGTGAGCTCGTTGGCGGCCCGCCCGGGCCCGTCCGGCTCGTACCCGCCGGGGGTGTCCCAGTAGCCGTAGTGGAACGGCACGAACACCACACCGTCCCGGATGCCGCTGATGCGGACCTTGGCCTGCACCGCACCACGCGGTGTCGCGACCTCGGCCACGTCGCCCTCTGCCAGCTCGTAGCGCCGGGCGTCACCGGCCGAGACCTCGACCCACACCTCTGGCGCTGCGCCCTCGAGCTGGGGAGCCCGCGCGGTCTTGGTCCGCGTGTGGAAGTGGTAGAGCGTCCGCCCGGTGATGAGCTGGAGCGGGAACTCCGGGCTGGGCAGCTCGTGGGCGGGTACGTACGGCGCCGCCTTGATCACGGCCTTCCCCGACGGGTTGAGCGCCTTGTACTCGGCGGCCTCGACGGGCGCCCCGGTGACCAGGTCGCGGCCGTAGCTCTCGCACTCGTCGGGAGCGCTCCAGAAGGTCCCGTCGGTGTACAGCCGTTCCGTCCCGCGCGGGTGGTCCGCGTTGCAGGGCCACTGGATGCCGGTGCCGCCCCGCAGGAGCTCGTAGGTGATCCCGGTGTAGTCGCACGGACGGCCGCGGGTGCACTCCTTCCACGCCTCGAAGGCCTGCTCGGCGTCGCTCCACGGCACGAGCGGGGTGCCGTCCTTGCCCTTGAGCCCCAGCCGGCGGGCGAAGTCGATGAAGATGTCCAGGTCCGGCCGCGCATCTCCGGGCGGGTCGACCGCCTTCTCGGACAGGTGCACCGTGCGGTCGACGTTCGTGAAGGTGCCCGTCTTCTCGCCCCATGTCGCCGCCGGGAGCACGACGTCGGCCAGCTGAGCGGTCTCGGACAGGAAGATGTCTTGCACCACGAGGAACAGCCGCTCCTGCGCGAGCAAGGACCTCATCCGGGACAGCTCCGGCATCGAGACGGCGGGGTTCGTCCCGCTGACCCACAGGAGACGGATCGAGCCGTCCTCGACGTAGCGCATGATCTGCATCGCGTGGGTCGGCGGCGAGTAGTGCGGGATGTCCGCGGGCTCGACGTTCCACACCGCGGCAAGGTCCTCGACCTGCCTCTTGTTCGCCCAGTTCCGGAACGCGGCGAGGTCACCGTCGGCCCCGCACTCGCGGGTGTTCTGCGCGGTCGGCTGCCCGTTCATCTGCAGCACCCCGCAGCCCGGCTTGCCCAGCATCCCCCGGACGATGTGGATGTTGTTGACCTGCACCGCCGCAGCAGTCGCCTGGTTGGCCTGGTAGAAGCCCTGCAGCACCGAGGACAGCAGCCGTTGCGCCGTGCCGATGATCCGCGCAGCCCCCCGCACGCTCGCAGCCGGTACGTCGCAGATGGTCTCGGCGAGCTCGGGTGGGTACTCCTCCACCATCGTCGCGAGGTCCTCGAGGCCGACAGCATGGGCGTCGACATAGGTGCGGTCGATCCAGCCGTTGCGGATCAGCTCGTGGAGCAGCGCGTTCATGAGCACGACGTTCGTGCCAGGTCTCGGCGCGAGGTGGACGGTCGCCGCCCGCGCTACGGGCGTCAGCCGCGGGTCGACGCAGATGACGGCGGGCGGGTTCGGCCCCGCGAGCCGGTCGAGGACGCGCGTCCAGAGCACCGACTGCGTCTCGGCCATGTTGTGGCCGAACAGCGCGATGACGTCCGCGTGGTCGACGTCCGTGTACGAGCCGGGCTGCCCGTCGCAGCCGAACGACTCCTTGAGGGCTTCGGCTGCCGTGGCCGTGCAGAGCCGCGTGTTGCCGTCCACATGGCTCGTCCCGATGCCCCCGTGCGCGATCAGGCCGAGCGTGTAGTACTCCTCGGCGAAGAGTTGACCCGTCGTGTAGAAGCCGATGGCACTGGGCCCCTGCTCGGCGAGGAGCTCCTGGGTGCGCGCGACGACGCGGTCCATCGCGGTGTCCCAGTCGGTCTCGACGAGTCGCCCGTCGACGCGCACGAGCGGCCGGGTCAACCGGTCCGGCGAGGCGTTCGCCTGCCAGCCGTAGAGGTCCTTGGGCCCGAGCCGGCCGTGGTTCACGCGGTCGGTAGCCAGACCTCTGACGCCGACGATGCGGTCGTCCTTGACCGCGATCTCCATGGCGTCGCCGTTGGAGTGGAGGATCGACGCCGTCCGCACCCAGGTGTCGACGTCCTCGACCGCGAGGTCGCCGTCCAGGAAGGTGTCCACGCGAACCGGCCAGGACTCGCCCGCGCCGTACGGCGTCCTGGTGCCCCAGGGCTCAGCGATGCGATCGATCCGTGCCATGTCCGCCTCCGCGCCCGTCGGAGGACCGTCGCGGTCGGCGCCGGCCCTGGGGTCAGAGAACCCCCCGGGGTTGACCTTCGCAACAGATGGCGCAGCCCTGCGGCCGGGCCGGCACGGGTGTGGTGCGGGCTTGCACCCGCGTGTTGATCAGTCCCAGAACGGAGGCAGGTCGTCCTCGTCGACGGCGCGGTTGGAGGACAGGGACGTCTCGTTCATGGCGTGACACCTCAAGGCAGCGTGCTCGGATTCGGTGGTCCCAGCCTGTCAACGAGATCGTCGCCAGGCGTGGGACCTACCGCTCATCCGGACGGTCTGCGCCGGGGCCGACCGGGTGAATTCCGTCACGTT
>DASXVR010000178.1:0-1934 GCA_036504175.1 Actinotalea sp.
CGTGGTCCTCGGGTACGCCGAGACAGCCACCGCGCTCGGCCAGTGCGTCGCCGAGGCCCTGGGTGCTCCGGGCCTGCACTCGACGCGTCGGCCGGTGGCCGGGCTCGCACCCGCGGGAGGGTTCGAGGAGGAGCACTCGCATGCGACGAGCCACCTGCTGCTGCCGCGCGACCCTGCCCTCCTGCGCAACCCTGTGCCGCTGGTGCTCGTCGACGACGAGCTGTCCACGGGCAGGACCGTCATGAACACGATCGCCGCCCTGCAGGCGCAGACGCCCCGGGAGCGGTACGTCATCGCCTCGCTGGTCGACGTCCGCGACGACGAGGCTCGCGGGGAGCTCGCCGCCCGCGCCCTGGCCCTCGGCGTCCGGGTCGACACCGTCGCCCTGGTGGAGGGTCGCGTCGTGACGGCTGACGACACGCAGGCACGCGCGGCCTCGCTGCTGGCGGCGATCGACGAGCGTGCTCCGGCTACGGCCGAGGCGTCGGCTCCCCCGCAGTTCGGTGCGCCCGCTCCGGCCGTGTCGCGGATCACGGTGCCGTGGCCGGCCGACCTTCCCGAGACGGCCCGGCACGGGACGAGCACCGACGACGTCCGGGCGCTCGACCGGCTGCTGCCGGAGCTCGTCGAACCGCTGCTCACCACCGTCCGGGCGGCGCAGCACATCGTCCACCGGGTCCTGGTGCTCGGCACCGAGGAGCTCATGTACGCACCATTGCGACTGGCGGCCGGCCTGGCCGACGCCCTCGACGCCGGCGGCGACGGGGTCGAGGTGCGGTTCTCCACCACCACGCGCTCGCCGGTGCTCGTGGTCGACGAACCGGGCTACCCGATCCGGAGCGGCGTCAGGTTCCCCGCGCACGACGACCCCGCTGACGGACCCGGGCCGCGCTTCGCCTACAACGTCGCGGGAGGCGGGTTCGACCTCGTGCTCGTCGTCACAGACGCGGCGGGTGACACCGAGGACCTCCGTGCGCCCGGCGGCCTCCTGTCCCAGCTCGACGCGGCGGAGGTCGCCCTCATCACCCTGCCCACCGCCCACGCCCACGCCCACAGCCACGAGGGAGCCCGCGCATGAGCGCCACCCCCCTGCGCGGGCCGGCGTTCGGCTCGTACGCGCCCGACGAGGTCTCCTGGCTGCTCACCGACCTGTCGCACGTCGCGCTCGAGGCGCCGCTCGAGGATCGCGAGGAGGCGATCCAGGCGGGTGGTGCGCACTACGCCGAGTCCCTCCCTGTCGAGTACCAGCCCACCGCCGAGTACCACCGCCTGTTCGAGGAGGCCCTCGCGGAGACGGCCACGCGGCTCGCGCACGCGGTGGGCGTCGTCACCGAGCAGGTCCTCGATGCTCGCGGACCAGGCGCGACCCTGGTCTCCCTCGCGCGCGCCGGGACCCCCGTCGGGATCCTCATGCGCCGCTGGGCCTTGCGTCGACATGGGCTCGACCTGCCCCACTACGCCGTGTCGATCGTGCGCGGCCGCGGGATCGACCGGGTGGCGCTGAGCTACCTGGCCGGGCACCACGACCCCCGCAGCGTGATGTTCGTCGACGGCTGGACCGGCAAGGGCGCCATCGCGCGCGAGCTCGCTGCCGCCGTGCTCGACCATGACGCGCAGACGGGTGAGCAGTTCTCGGCCGAGCTCGCGGTCCTCGCCGACCCGGGCCGCTGCGTGAGCCTCTTCGGCACGCAGGAGGACTTCCTCATCCCGTCCGCGTGCCTGAACTCGACGGTCTCCGGCCTGGTGTCGCGCACCGTCCTGAACCGCGACCTCATCGGCCCGCAGGACTTCCACGGTGCCAAGTTCTACGCGGGGCTGGCCGGCGCCGACGTCTCGGCGCGCTTCCTCGACGCCGTGACCGACAGGTTCGATGCGGTGAGCGAGGCCGTCGAGCGCGACGGGCGATCCCTCGCCGACGTCCGCGCCGAGCCGAC
>DASXVR010000179.1:0-3097 GCA_036504175.1 Actinotalea sp.
AGCGAGCGCCGCGGCGAGGCCCAGGTAGGCGGGGGTGCGCTCGAGCCAGGTCACGACCGTTCGTCGCGCAGCCTCGAACCAGCGCCGGTACGGCACCGGGCTCCCCCTTCGTCATACCGGGTAGGACCGAGGGTGACGCTACCGCCTGCCGTGTCGTGAAACCGGCCCTCGTCGCGGAATCTCCACACGGATCGACGTGGTGCTCGTCACGCCAGCCGGTTTGGGGCGGACCGCCGGCGGCCTGTATCCTCTCCGATGGCCCGTCCGCGGGCCGTGCGCCCGTAGCTCAATGGATAGAGCATCTGACTACGGATCAGAAGGTTGGGGGTTCGAGTCCCTTCGGGCGCGCGTCAGGAAGAGGCCTGGTCCCGGTTGCGGACCAGGCCTCTCCCGTTCTCGCTGACCTGCGCCGCCGTGACGCTGCGTTCGGTCCGGCGATCAGCAGCTCCACGGTTGCGGCGGGACGGCGCAGGAGGAGGCTCGTACCAGACCTCGCGCAGCGCGTGAGCAGGGAGTCAGCGATGACGACGACACCCGCACCCCCGGCCGGACCGGCCCTCGAACCCTCCGGCAGGCACCGTCCGCAAGGCCGCCTCCAGACGGCGATCGCCGCGCTCGTCGCCGACGGCACGCTGAGCTCCGTGCAGGCCGACGCGGTGCTGGCGGCCGTCGCTCGGGCCTCGGTCCCCGAACCGGTCACGGAGCCGGTCGCCGGATCCATGAGTGCGACCACGGCTCTCGCCGCCCCGCCGTCCACCTCCGCACCCCCGCCTCGACCCACGACGAGCCAGCACGCCACGCCGACGTGGCGCGGGCGCCTGCTCGAGGCGGCCGTCTACCTCGGCAGTGCCTTCGTTCTCGCGGCGGTCGGCGTGGTGGTGCAGCAGCAGTGGTCGGGCATGTCCCGTGCGACGCAGCTGGTGCTCGCCAGCGGGCTGACAGCCGTCGCCCTGGTCGCCGGGCTCGTGGTCGGCTGGCCGGTACGGCCGCGCCGCGGTGTGGCCGACGAGGCGGGTCACGCCGTGCGGCGCCGGTCCGGCAGCGTGGTGCTGACCCTGGCGGTCGCGCTCGCGACGGCCACCACTGCCCTGGTCGTGTCCGACGAGCGCTGGACGACAGTCGCCGCGGCGGCCGTCGCGCTGGTGCTGATGGTCGGCGTGCAGCTGGTGGGGCCGAGCGTGCTGTCCGAGCTCGTGGTGTTCGCGGCGGGCGCTGCGCTGATGGTCTCGATCCCCGCCGCGGCGATGCCGGCGCCCCGTGGCGAGGGTCCCGCCAGTACCTTCGACTTCGCCGCCGTGGACCTGCTGAGGGGCGGGCTGCTGCTGGGGTACGGCGCCGTCTGGGCGTGGCTCGTCTCGCGGCGGCTGCCGCATCGCGAGCTCGGCGTGGCGCTGGGGATGGCCGCGACCGTGATCGGCGCGCTGACGACCGCCGGCCGGGGCGAGCCGCTGGCCGCGGCCTTGCTCGGTGCCGTGGCGGTGGCCGCCGTGCTGACCTACCTCAAGGATCCGGCGTGGCCGTGGGTGGTCGGTGCGGTCGGCGCGGTGTTCTTCGCCGTCGTCCTGGTCGGTAGCAGGACTCTCGGGCCGGCTCTGACGTTCCTGGTCGCGGGTCTGGTGCTGCTCGGTGGGACGGCTGCCGCGGTGGTGGTGGGGAGGCGCCGGGCGGGCCGGGCCGGTGGCGGCATGACCTGAACGGCGACAGCGTGACCCGAACCGATGACGGTCGGGTCGGCCGGGTCGGCGGCGTCGGCCCGGATTGCGAGGGGTAGGTGCCATGGCCGTCGGGACGGCGCTCGCGGGGGCCACGGAGGTGGTGCGCCTGCTCGACAGCGCCGCCGGCGCCTACGTTCACATCCCGTTCTGCACCTGGATCTGCCCGTTCTGCCCCTACAACAAGGTCCGGGTGACCGAGGAGCTGAGCACGCCCTACCTTGCGATGCTCCGGCGGGAGGTCGATGCGCTGGTCGACGCCCACGTGCGCCGGTTCGGCGCGTTCACCTCGTTGTACATCGGAGGCGGGACCCCCACCCTGTTCCCGGAGGTGCTGGCCGACCTCGTCGAGCGCGTGCCGACCACCGGTCACCGAGCGGTCGAGGTGCTGCCGACGCACGCGACACCGGCCGGTCTCGACCGGCTGGCGGCCGCCGGGATCGACGCCGTCAGCATCGGCGCGCAGTCGTTCCACGACCCGGTGCTGCGCCGGCTGGGCCGGCCGCACGACGCGGCGGCCTCCAGGGCGGCAGTCCGGGCGGCGGTGGGGCGGTTCGCGGTGGTCGACGTCGACCTCATCGTCGACGTCGCGCTCCAGGGCGGTGGGCTCGACGCACGCGCAGCGGAGCAGGCGTTCGTCGACGACGTGGCCGAGTGCTTCGACGCCGGCGTCGACCAGGTGTCGACCTACCCGCTCATGCGCTTCGGGTACACCCCGTTCGGTACGGCGCAGCACGCCCGGCGTCGGGAGCACGCGGTGCTCGCCGAGGTGGCCGGGATCGCCCGGCGGGCTGGGTACGAGCGGCGTTCGGTATGGACGTTCAGCCGGGTCGGCGCCGAGCCGTACACGTCGATCACGCGCCGTCGGTTCCTCGGCGCGGGCGCCGGCGCCAGCTCCGTCACCGGCAGGGACTTCCTGGTCAACCACTTCGGGCTGTCCGCGTACGGCTCGGCCGTGGCGGCCGGACGGCTCCCGGTGGCGCGGCGGTTCCACCTCGGCGCGGTCGGCGGCGCCTGGTACGAGGCGTTCTGGCAGGCGTACTCCGGTGCGGTCGACGTCACCGCGCTGGCGCGTGCCTACGGGGCCACGGGCGGTGGGCCGGTGCGGACCGCGATGCTCGCGGCCCGGGCGGCCGGGCTCGTCGTGCCCGACCACGGGGTGCTGCGGCTCACGCCGCGCGGGTACGACGTGTTCCACGACCTCGAGCGCGCCGTGACGTACCGGCTGATCGAACCGCTGTGGGCGCAGATGCTGCGCGAGCACGAGCCCGCGGCAGCCGACGACGGCTCCGACGTGTTCGACGACCGGAGCCCGTCGTGGGCGGCACCCGACCGGGGTCGCCGCGGCGCGGCCTGGTGGCTCGCGCGGACGTTGACGGAAAGGC
>DASXVR010000180.1:0-4852 GCA_036504175.1 Actinotalea sp.
TCCGGTCGCGTGCCCTCCGGTCGCCACCGTCAGGACGTCGGAGACGAACGCCGGTGAGGTCCGCGCGATCGAGGGGAGGACCGCGGCACCGGCCACCTCGAGCGTCAGCATGGACAGGAAGCCGACCGAGAGCAGGAGGTACCCGATCAGGCCCAGCACGCGGGTCTGCTTGACCTGACGCAGGTACATGCCGGTGATGCCGGCGAGCGAGAGCACGGTGAAGACCACCTTCATGCCCTGGCGCACCTCCCACTCCGTGGTCGTGGTGAAGGCGACGTCCAGCGTGGGGTGACCGATCTGGACGGTGGCGTACAGCAGGCCCCCGACGACGGCGGCGACGCCGGCCGACCGGGTGAGGGTGGTGGTCGTGATGCTCATGGCGGGCTCCTGGTTCGTGGTCCGTGGCGGGGCGCCTCGGCATGTCCCGACCCTAGGACCCGGCGGGGTGAGCCGGCCTCACCCGATGATGTGACCGACTGGATGAGATCCGGCGCTCACACGAGCTCACGTCACGCCCTCACATCAGGCCGAGCTCGCGTGCCCGGCGGACCGCTGCGCGGCGGTTGGTGACGTCGAGCTTGGTGAAGATGTGCTTGGTGTGGGTGCGCAGGGTGTTGTGCGAGACGAACAGCTCGCCGGCGATCTGCGGCCCGCTCAGCTCGCTGTCGAGCAGCCGCAGCACCTGGAGTTCGCGCGCACTCAACGGGTCGGCCAGCGGTGCACCCGCGGGGTGCGTGCGCCCGACCAGATCGTCAGGAGGGCGCGAGCGCTCCGCCGCGTCGCCGGGAGGAGCCGCGAGCGCGAGCAGCCGCGACGGCTGGGGGTCCGCGACACCCCGGTCGCGGGCGTCGCGCAGCAGCACGAGCAGCGGGGCGCCCTCGTCGACGAAGGTCCGTGCGTAGCCCTCGGGCTCGGGTGCGTCCGTCAGCGCACGCTCGAGCGCCTCCCGGGCCTCCAGCCGACGACCGTGGGTGTCGTGCGCGAGGGCCAGCAGCAGGTCGATCTCGACGAGGCTGCCGGCCCGCCCGGAGCGCTCCGCGGCTTCCCGCAGGCGGCTGAGCAGACCCACCGCCCGGTGCATCGCGTCGTCGTCGGGCCGGGCGCGGTGCTGAGCGACGATCAGGCGCACGAGCGTGAGGTGCTCGTACTCCGTCAGGAAGACGGCGTCGTCGCTGGTGGACAGCCCGCGCCCCTGGGCCCAAGCCGCCGCCTCCGACAGCCGGCCCTGGGCGATCCACAGCCGCGCTCTCGCCGCCGCGACCGGCCGCAGGTCGGGGAAGAAGCCGGCGCGGTACAGCTGTTCCGCCTGGTCGAGGAACGCCTCTGCTTCCTCCGGCTCACCGTCGGCGGCGGCGACGCGGCCGCGCACCGCGAACCAGCGGTACCGGCTCTCGGTCATCGACCCGCGCTCGGCGAGCGCAGCTGCGGTGTCGAGGTGCCGCCGGGCGCCGGGCAGGTCACCGCCCTCGTGGTCGAGCCCGCTGAGCCCGACGTACAGGTCGGGCATCGCGCGCAGGGCGGCCGCGCCATGGGCCTCCCCCGTGCGGATGGCGTCGAGATAGAGCCGACGGGCCGTGATCGGTCGACCCGCCCCGAGGTTCATGTCCGCGAGCATCGCGGTGCTGCTGAGCTCGTCGACGAGGTTGCCGGCCGCATGCAGGCTCGCGACCGCCTGGGTGAAGGTCTCCAGCGCGGCGACCACGTCCCCCTGCGCCCACGCGGCCAGCCCCAGGAACCCGGCGGCGGCACCGCGGACCAGGTGGTCGCCGGGGCGCGCCAGCCCGAACGCGCGCCTCGCGTGCTCCGTCGTGCCCGCCACGTCACCGCGCGCCTGGGCGAGGGACGCGCGGTAGACCTCGATGGTCGCCGGGAGCGTGTCCAGCTCGTCGGTCGTCGGCCACGGGGCCGGTGACCCCTCCGGCACGGCCGCCAGCGCGCGTTCTGCGGCGGCAAGCCGTGGCTCGACGGCCTCGAGGTCGCCCGCTGCAAGATGCAGGTACGCGTCGAAGACGCCGAGCACCGGGCGCCGCCGCACCACCTCGTCGGGGAGGGCCTGAAGCCAGCCGGGCAGCATGGCCTCCTGCCGGTTGCGCCGGATCGCCGGGATGGCCAGCTCCATGAGGTACGCCGCGCGTTCGACGTCGTTCGCGGCGAGCGCATGCCGGACCGCCTCCTCGACGGCGTCGTGCTCTTCGTGCCAGCGGCTGGCGCGCTGGTGCAGGAGGGGCACCAGGTCCGGCTGCTCGGCGAGCAGGCGCGCACGGAGCACGTCGGCGAAGAGGTGGTGGTAGCGGAACCAGGTGCGCTGGTCGTCGAGCGGGACGAGGAAGAGGTTGGCGCGCTCCAGGCTGAGGAGCATCTGGTCGCCGTCGTCGCCGCCGACCACGGCGTCGCACAGCGAGCCCGTGAGCCGGTCGAGCACCGCTGTGCGCAGCAGGAAGTCGCGCACGGATGCCGGCTGATGCGCGAGGACCTCCTCGACCAGGTAGTCGACGAGGTACCTGTCGTCACCGGCGAACCTGTCGATGAAGCCGCTGACGTCCGCGCGACCCCGGAGCGAGAGGGCGGCGAGCTGCAGCGCCGCGATCCACCCCTCGGTGCGCTCCTCCAGGACCTGCACGTCACCGGTGGTGAGGCGCTGCCCGGTCGCCTCCCCCAGGTAGGCGGCGGCCTCGTCCGAGGTGAACCGCAGGTCGGCCGCCCGGATCTCGACCAGCTCACCACGCATGCGCCAGCGGGCCAGGGGAAGGTCCGGATCCGCACGGGTGCTGAGCACGACGTGGACGTGCGGCGGCAGGTGCTGCAGCAGAAAGGCCAGGCCGCGGCCGATCTCGGGGTTGTCGACGAGGTGGTAGTCGTCGAGGACCAGCCACACCTGGCCCTCGGCGCCGGTGAGGGCGTTGACCAGGGTCGTAAGCATCAGGTCGGTCGGCATCGGGGCGGCACGGACGAGCTCGAGCACCGCCGGGCCGACCCCGGGCACCGCGCCCGCGAGGGCCGTGACGACGTAGCTCCAGAACGACACGGGCTCGGCGTCCGCCGGGTCCAGGGAGAGCCATGCGACGCGACGGTCGACCCCGGGCTCCTCGTCGAGCCAGTCGGCGAGGAGCGTCGTCTTGCCGAACCCGGCTGGCGCTGACACCAGGACCAGGCGGGCGTCCGCCCCTCGCCGCAGGGCTTCGAGGAGGCGGGGGCGCGCGACCAGGCCTCGCCTGCGCGTGGGGGTGTACAGCTTCGTCGCGATCAGCTGACCTGCCACGCCATCCCCACTCCAGGGTGTGCAACCGCGTCCGAGGTGCGTGTCACGGTCAACGCTACCGGGCGGGGGTCAGGGCTCCTCGGGGTCGGGTCGCCGCAGCCTTCCGACCGCCGATCTGGTCACGCGGTCAGTGCCGTCGTTTCGCTACACACGCGTAGCGTAGACTCGCGGACGTGCAGATGAACACCTCGATCACCGGCCCCGTCCTCGTCACCGGCGCCAGCGGCAACATCGGGAGCGCGGCGATCGGCGCCCTGACGGCCGCGGGCATCCCCGTCCGCGCTGCGGGCACGGACCCGGCGGCCCTCGCCCGACGCTTCCCCGGCGTACCCGCTGTCCGGCTCGACCTCCGGGACCCGTCGACATTCGCCGCTGCCGTCGACGGAGCGGGCGGGCTCCTCCTGGTGAGGCCCCCGGCGATCGCGACCGTCGGCCCCACGCTCAACGCGTTGCTCGACGAGGCCCAGGCGAGCGGTGTGGCGCACGTGGTGTTCTCGTCGGTCACCGGAGCGGACACCAACCCCGTCGTGCCGCACCACCGCGTCGAGACGCACCTGCGCAGCTCGGGCCTGTCCTGGACCATCCTGCGGCCCGGGTTCTTCGCGCAGAACCTCGCCGACGCCTACCGGCGCGACATCGTCAGCGATCGACGCATCGTGCTGCCCGCGGGCGACGGGCGGGTTGCCTTCATCGACACGCGCGACATCGGGGACGTCGCGGCGGTCGTCTTCGCAGACCCCGCCGGTCACCGCGGCGCCGGCTACGTCCTCACCGGTGGACGGGCCCTCCGCTTCGCCGACGTCGCCGCGATCCTGAGCCGCGAGCTGGGCGCGACCGTGACCTACGCCCCCACCTCGGCACTCGCCTACCTGCGCCACGAGCAGCGAGCCGGGCTGCCCTTCGTGCAGGCCCTGGTCCAGACGGTCCTGCACACGGGGTTGCGCCGCGGGCAGGCCGAGACGGTCGACCCGACGCTCCAGCACCTGCTCGGCCGACCGCCACGCACGCTCGAGGCGTACGTCCACGAGCACCGCGACCTCTGGGCGTCGACGGCGACCGTGCGATGAGCCGCCGGCAGCCCACGCCAGGCGCACGGCGACCCGACCCGCGGGTGATGCGATCTCGTGCCGCGGTGCTCGCAGCGACCCTGGACCTCGTCGCGGAGCGAGGGATCGCCGCGACCACCATCGAGTCCGTGGCCGAGCGCTCGGGCGTCGCCAAGACGACGATCTACCGGCAGTGGGCCGACCAGCCCGCGCTGATCCTCGACGCCATCGCCACCACGTTGCACGAGCCGCCGGACCCGAGCACCGGGAACCTGCGCGACGACCTGGTCCAGCTGCTCGTCGGCCTGGCCCGAGCCCTGCACGACGGGCCGGCCGCCGCACTGATGCCGGCACTGATCGAGGCCGCCGAACGGGACCCTGCCTTCGCGGCCCTCCATCGCCGCGAGGCGTCGGAGCGGCACCGCGTCGTGCTCGCCGTCATCGCCCGCGGGGTGGGACGCGGCGAGCTGCCGCCCGAGACCGACCCGGCGGAGGTGCTCGACCTGGTGACGGGACCGCTCTTCTACCGCCGGTGGGTCTCCGCGGG
>DASXVR010000181.1:0-1819 GCA_036504175.1 Actinotalea sp.
CACGGCGTCTTCGGCGGCGACCTGCGGATCAGCACCTTCGGCGAGATGAACGCCGCCCAGGACCCCGCCGAGCAGGACAAGATCATGCACTCGCAGCTCGTGTCCCCCAACGGGCTCGTGCTCATGGCGTCGGACACCCCGACCAGCATGGAGCTCGCGCCCGCCAGCTCGATCTCGGTCTCCCTGAGCGGTGAGGACGACGCCGAGCTGCGCGGCTACTGGGACAAGCTCAGCGAGGGCGCGACAGTCACCCAGCCCCTGGTCACGGCGCCGTGGGGCGACGCCTTCGGCATGCTCGTCGACCGCTTCGGCGTCACGTGGCTGGTCAACATCAGCGGGGCCCCGCAGGGCCAGGAGTCTCCTCAGCCGTCCTGAGCCTTGGGCGGTCGGCCTGACGGGCTCTGCGCCCGTCGGGCCGACCGAGCAGCGCGCAGCCGCTCTAGGCCGGCGACGTCTAGGCGGCCAGGTGGAACGTGCTCGCGAAGCGGTCGAGGAGCTCGCCGCGCCCGCGCAGCACCTGGACCACCCCGGTGGCGATGGCCCGATCCGCGGCGAGCTCCCCTGAGATGACTCGCCGGATACCCGGACCCGCGGCGAAGGCGAGGTCGACCGGTCCGTCCCCACGGGTCACGTCGAGGGTCGGGCCGTCCACCCGGACGAGCAGCTCGGCGGTACCGAAGCGCGCCCCGTATGCGGTCGGGGGCAGGGTCACCGCCACCTGCGGCCGGAACGCGGTGCGCAGGGCCATGGTCATCGAGTCCGGCGTGATGACCTGCTCGTCGCGCGGGTCGCCCATCGCCTTGAAGCCCCAGGCGCCGAGCGCGAGGACGACAGGCTCGAGCTCGCGCCCGTACGGCGTCAGCTCGTAGACGACGACGCGCGAGTGCGGCGCCCGGCGCAGGATGCCCGCGGCCTGAAGCTCCTTGAGCCGCGCCGCCAGGATGTTGCTCGGGATGCGGGGAAGCCCCGCGGCGAGCTCTCCGTAGCGGCGCGGCCCGACGAGCAGGTCGCGGACGATGAGCAGCGCCCAGCGCTCGCCGACGAGCTCCAGAGCCCGCGTGACGCCGCAGTACTGCCCGTACTCACGTGCGGCCATCGACCCTCAGGCCTGCTGGTTCGCGAAGGCCTCGGGGCCCTGCGCAGCCGCGGTCGGGTCCATCCAGCCGAACTCGAGGATGTTGCCGTCGGGGTCGGTGAGCTGGCGCTGGTACATGAAGCCGTAGTCCGAGGCGGGGTGCGCCTCCGTGCCGCCCGCGGCGAGGCCGTCGGCGACGGTCGCGTCCACCTCTTCGCGCGTGTCCAGGAAGATGGCGGTCGACACCGACGGGTTCACGGCCGGGTCGCCGATCGGGAGGTCGGTGAAGCTCTGGAAGTACTCGCGCACCAGGAACATGAAGTAGCTGTGACCGTCCTCGACGACGACGCAGGCCGCGTTGTGGTCGCTGAACAGCGGGTTGATGGTGAAACCGAGCGACTCGTAGAACGCCTTCGCACGCTCGAGGTCGGTCACCGGCAGGTTGACGAACATCGCAGTCATCGTGCTCTCCCTTGGTCTGCCACGCTGCTGACCGTGCCAATACTTGCAAAAAGCAAGTAGCCGGGTCAAGGGTCTCGACAGCTTCCCGCCGACCCTCAGCCCGCCTTCCCCGCCTCGCCACGCAGCGCGGCGATCACGTCGCGGATCTGCTCCCCCGACGTGACCGTCCGGGTGCCGCTGTCGTACGCCGTCGTCCCCGTGCGGCTCGGGCTCGGCACCTCCGCCGGTGCGCGCAGGTGCACGTCGCGGACTCCCGTGCGCGCGACGAGCTCGGCGACGTCG
>DASXVR010000182.1:0-6831 GCA_036504175.1 Actinotalea sp.
ACTTACCGGCACCGTTCTCCCCGCAGATCGCGTGGATCTCACCGCGCTCGACGGTCAACGACACATCCTGGAGCGCCTTGACGCCCGGGAAGGTCTTGGTGATGGAGCGCATCTCCAAGATGGTGTTGCTCATGCGGCCTCAACCTCGCTCTTTCGTCGGCCACGGGTGGTCGTGCCGGAGCCGGTCCGGCGGGGGCTACCCCCGCCGGACCGGCTACGTGCGATGGGACTAGGTCAGCCGGCCTGGCCGGAAGCAACCTCGTCCGCGGTCCAGTAGCCCGAGTCGACGAGCAGCTTCTGGATGTTGTCGGCGTACACGATGTCCGACTGGAGCAGGAACGACGGGACAACCTTGACGCCATTGTCGTACGTCTTGGTGTCGTTGGCCTCCGGGTCGGTGCCCTTCAGGTAGCTCTCCGCCGCCGTGATGGACTGCTCGGCGAGCTTGCGGGTGTCCTTGAAGATCGTCGAGAACTGCACGCCGTCCGCGATGAGCTTGACGGAGGCGATCTCGGCGTCCTGGCCGGTCACGATCGGCATCGGCTTGGCGCCGTCCTTGGTCGTGGGGCCGTAGCCGGCGTTCTGCAGCGCGGTGATGATGCCGCGAGAGATGCCATCGTACGGGGAGAGCACGCCGTTGACGATGCTGCCGTCGCTGTAGGTCGACGTCAGCAGGTCCTCCATGCGCTTCTGCGCGGTCTCCTGCTGCCACCGGAGGATGGCAACCTTCTCGATGTCCACCTGGCCGGACTTGACGACAAGGGTCTTGGCGTCGATGAACGGCTGAAGGGTGTCGATCGCGCCCTGGAAGAAGAAGTGGGCGTTGTTGTCATCGAGCGAGCCGGCGAACAGCTCGACGTTGAACGGGCCGGTGGCCTTGCCCTTCGTGGTGCCGTCCGCCTCGAGCAGGCCGAGGCCCACCAGGAGGGACGTCGCCTGCTGGACGCCGACCTTGTAGTTGTCGAACGTGACGTAGAAGTCGACGTTCTCGCTGTCACGGATCAGGCGGTCGTACGCGATGACCTTGATGCCCTGGTCAGCGGCGGCCTGCAGCTGGCTCGACAGAGCCGTGCCGTCGATCGCGGCGATGATCAGGAGCTTGGCGCCCTTGGTGATCATCTGGTCGATCTGCTGGGACTGCGTGGGGATGTCGTCGCCGGCGTACTCGAGGTCGACCGTGTAACCGGCCTTCTCGAGACCCTCCTTGACGGCCTTGCCGTCGGCGATCCAACGCTCGGAGGTCTGGGTCGGCATCGCAACGCCGATCAGGCCACCCGCGTCAGCCGTGGCAGCCGTGGTGGCGCCCGCACTGGCCGTCTCGTCCGTCTTGGCGCCCGCGCCGCCGCCGCCACAGGCGGCGAGGCTCAGCGCCAGGGTCATGCCCACCGCGATCGCGGCGAACTTCTTGGTGCTCATTTCTCCTCCTCGAGAACTTGCATCTTCCTGAAGTGGACTGGTCTGGGACTCCAGACCGGCCCGGCAACCTGACCGCGATCGCTCGGACCGGTCAGGAAGTGTGGGGTGGTGCTACTCGACCTGCACGACCTCCAGGCCCGCACGACGCAGGCGCTGGACCTCGTGCGCCGGGGCCGAAGGGCCGGTGACGAGCGTGTGGACGGACTCCAGCCGGCCGATCCGGCCCAGGTGGACCTGGCCGAGCTTCGACCCGTCGGCCACGACGACCGTCCGCTCGGCGGCGGCCATCATGCGCTGCTTGACCTCGGCCTCGGGGAGGTTGAGGTTCGTCACGCCGTGGACCGCGTCCACGCCGTTGCAGCCGATGAAGACGATGTCGGCCCGCAGGCTCTCGAGCAGCACGGTGGCCATCGGGTTCACCAGCGAGTGCTGCAGGCGGCGCAGGGTGCCACCCGTGACCACGACGTTGATCCGGTCGATGGCCGGCTCGAGCTCGAGGGCGATGTTGAGGCCGTTGGTGATCACGACGACCTGCTGGAGGTCGGTGCGCGCCACCAGCGAGCGGGCGATCGCGGTGGTCGTGGTGCCCACGTCGAGCAGCACGCTCGACCCGGAGCTGACCAGGCTCGCGGCGTACTCGCCGATCCGGTGCTTCTCCCCCGCGAACTCGACGAGCGACTCCTCGAAGGACGGCTCGGTCCGCAGGCCCTTGGCGGGGGCCATGGCACCACCGCGGACGCGGCGGACGGCGTGGGAGAGCTCGAGCGCGGCGAGGTCGCCGCGGACCGTGACGTCGGAGATGCCGAAGGCTTCGGACAGGTCAGCGACCCGGACGAACTCACGTTCTGCGATCACCTGGAGCATGCGCTCCCGACGAACGGTGACCGGGAGCGGCTCGGTCTCTTCCTTGAGCACGCCCCTACTGTCGAGGACCGTCGTGGATTGAGTCAACTTCTTGAACCCAACTTTTGATTGCGAAACTGTAACGACTGTCGGGGACTTTCTGAGCCTGGGTCATTGGTCCCGGTTCGACCCCGTGGCCAGCACAAATCGTTCCGGGCGCGCCCAGGAGACCTCCGCTTCCGGAGGCGCAGGGACGGTTGTCGCTTTCACGATCGAAAGCAGCACCGACCGACGCGCCGCCCCCTGGGGCGGCACGTCAGCGAGGTCGGCGGGCTGTCAGAAGCCCTGCGCGAGGCGGTAGTAGGCGTGGTTCCACCGGATCTCCTGGGTGAACTGACGAGCGGTCGTGCCCTCGTCGATCGTCAGGAGCTCGGTGCGTGCGATGTCGGCGAAGTCCTCGAAGACGTCGATGCCGACCTGGGTGCTGAGCACCGTGTGGTGGGCCGCGCCGGCCATGAGCCAGGCCTCAGCCGACGTGGCGAAGTCAGGCTTCGGCTTCCACACGGCGCGGGCGACGGGCAGGTTCGGCAGGTCGGCGTCGGGCGCCACGACCTCCACGGCGTTGGCCACCAGACGGAAGCGGTCGCGCATGTCGGACATGGCCACGACGACACCCGGTCCGGCGTCGGTGTTGAAGACCAGGCGGACCGGGTCCTCCTTGCCGCCGATGCCGAGCGGGTGGACCTCGAGGGACGGCTTGGCAGTGGTCAGGCTCGGGCAGATCTCGAGCATGTGCGCACCGAGGATCTTCTCGTCGCCCGGCACGAGGTTGTAGGTGTAGTCCTCCATGAGGGAGGCACCACCCGGGAGGCCCTCGCCCATGACCTTCGCGGCCCGGACCAGGATCGCCGTCTTCCAGTCGCCCTCGGCACCGAAGCCGAAGCCCTTGGCCATGAGCCGCTGGACAGCCAGGCCCGGGAGCTGACGCAGCGCGCCGAGGTCCTCGAACGTGGTGGTGAAGGCGGTCGCGCCGATCTCGCCCAGGAGGGAGAGCAGCGCGAGCTCCTGACGGGCGCCGTAGCGCAGCGAGTCGTGCCGCTCGGCACCGGCCCGCAGCTCGGGCACGACGTCGTAGGTGTCCTCGTACTCGGCGACCAGCGTGTCCACGTCGGCGTCGCTGACGGCGTCGACAGCCGCGACCAGCTCGTTCACGCCCCACGTGTTGACCGAGACGCCGAACCGGAGCTCGGCCTCCGTCTTGTCGCCCTCGGTGACGGCGACGTTGCGCATGTTGTCGCCGAAGCGGGCGAGCTTGAGCTCGTGCGTGGCGGCCCAGCCGGCGGCGGCGCGCACCCAGGTGCCCACCCGCGCCTGCACGGCCGGGTTGGAGACGTGACCGACGACCGTCTTGCGCGCGACGCCCAGACGGGACTGGATGTAGCCGAACTCCCGGTCGCCGTGCGCGGCCTGGTTGAGGTTCATGAAGTCGAAGTCGATGGTCGACCACGGCAGCTCGACGTTCGCCTGCGTGTGCAGGTGCAGCAGCGGCGTGCGCAGCGCGTCCAGGCCGGCGATCCACATCTTGGCCGGGGAGAACGTGTGCATCCAGGCGATGACGCCGATGCACGCGTCGTCCGCGTTGGCCTCCAGGGCCATCCGGCGGATGTGCGCGGAGTCCTTCAGGACGGGCTTCCACACGATCCGCACCGGGACGGCGTCGGCTGCCTCGAGCTCGCGGGCGATCGCCTGCGACTGCTCGGCGACCTGGCGCAGCGTCTCCTCGCCGTACAGGTCCTGGCTCCCGGTCAGGAACCAGACCTCACGGTCGGCGTAGGGCTTGGTCATGAAGACTCCTTCGTCACGTGCTGGTCGTCGATGAGGCTGTTGCGGGGGTGAGGTCCGGACGCGTCAGCGCCCGTACACGTTCTGGTAGCGGTCGTAGAGACGGTCGATGTCGGCCTGCGGGATCGGCACGGGCTCGCCGAGCTGGCGTGAGATGTGGACGGTCCGCGCGACCTCTTCGCACATGACGGCGGCCTTGACCGCGGCCTTCGCGTCGCGGCCGATGGTGAAGGGACCGTGGTTGCGCATCAGGACGGCAGGGCTGCGGCTCTCCCGCAGGGTCTCGACGATGCCGCGGCCGATCGAGTCGTCGCCGATCAGGGCGAACGGGCCGATCGGGACCGGGCCGCCGAACTCGTCGGCCATCATCGTCAGGACGCACGGCACAGGCTCGCCGCGGGCGGCCCAGGCCGTCGCGTAGGTGGAGTGCGTGTGCACGACGCCGCCGACCTCGGGCATGTTCCGGTAGACGTAGGCGTGCGCCGCGGTGTCGGAGGACGGCGACCTGTCACCGTCGACGAGGTTCCCGTCGAGGTCGCAGACCACCATGGACTCGGCGCTCAGCTGGTCGTACGTGACGCCGCTGGGCTTGATGACGAAGAGGTCGGCGTCGCCCGGGCCCGTCTCGGGGTCGACCACGACGCGCTGGGAGACGTTGCCGGCGGTCCACACGACCAGCTCCCAGCGAGGCAGCTCGGCGTGCAGCGCCGACACGACCTCACGGGTGCGGGCCACGACCTCGCGGACGCTCTCGGGGTAGGCGTCGAGGCTGGGGGTCATGAGCTGCTCTCCGGGGTCGTCGCTGGTCCGGCGCCAGGCGCGCGGCTCACTCGCCGTGCCCGATCGCCTCGGTGGCGGCGCGCTCGACGGCCGGCCCGGCCTCGTAGCGCTCGAGGAATATCGAGAAGCCCGCGACGTCAGCCGCGTCGGGCTCGACGGTGTCGACAGCGGCGTCGGCGAAGATCCGGGTGTCGAGGAACGTGCCGAGGTCCAGCCCGTCGCCGGCCACCAGGTAGGACGCCAGCACCGCCATGCCCCACGGACCGCCCTCGCTGGCCGTCCGCGAGACGGCGACGGGAGCGCCGACGGCCGCGGCCAGCAGCCGCTGAGCCACTCCTGCGGTGCGGAAGACGCCGCCGTGCGCGAACAGGGTGTCGAGCTCGACACCCTCGGCCGCGAGCACCCGCATGCCGAGGCTGAGCGTGCCGAACGCGCCGTAGACCTGCACGCGCATGAAGTTGGCGAGCGTGAGCCGGCTGCCCGGCGTGCGCACGAAGAGGGGGCGTCCCTCGGCCAGGCCGGTGATCGGCTCGCCCGACAGGTAGTTGTAGGCCAGGAGGCCGCCACCGTCGGCGTCGCCCTCGAGGGCCTCGCGCAGCAGGGCGCCGAACACGGCATCCGGGGCTGCGGGCTGGCCGAGGACGGTGGCGAAGCGGCCGAACACCTCGGCCCATGCACCGAGCTCGCTCGCGCCGTTGTTGCAGTGCACCATCGCGACGAGGTCGCCGGCCGGGGTGGTCACCAGGTCGAGCTCGGGGTGGACCCGCGCGAGCGGCTTCTCGAGCACCACCATCGCGAAGATGCTGGTCCCGACGCTGACGTTGCCGGTGCGCTGCGCCACGGCGTTCGTGGCGACCATGCCGGTCCCGGCGTCGCCCTCGGGCGGGCAGAACGGGACGCCGGCCTGCAGGGTGCCCGTCGGGTCGAGGAGAGCGGCACCCTCCGCGGTGAGGCGGCCCGCCTCCTGGCCCGCGACCAGCACCTCGGGGAGCAGGCCCTCCAGGTGCAGGCCGGGACGGCGCGGGGCGACGAGCTCGTCGAACGCGGCGACCATGCCCGCGTCGTAGGTCTTGGTGGCCGGGTCGATCGGGAACATGCCCGATGCGTCACCGACGCCGAGCACGCGGCGTCCGGTCAGCCGCCAGTGGACGTAGCCCGCGAGGGTCGTCAGGGACGCGACCTGGGGCACGTGCGGCTCGTCGTCCAGCATCGCCTGGTGGAAGTGGGCGATCGACCAGCGGAGCGGGATGTTGTGGCCGAGGAGCGCGGTGAGCTCCGTCGCGGCCCGCTCGGTCGTGGTGTTGCGCCAGGTGCGGAACGGCGCGAGCAGCTCGCCGTCGGCGTCGAACGCCAGGTAGCCGTGCATCATCGCCGAGACGCCCATGGCGCCGAACGTGGTGGGGCGCACGCCGTGCCGCTGCTCGCTGTCCGCTAGCAGCGAGGCGAAGCACTCCTGCAGGCCGGCCCACACGGCCTCGAGCGAGTAGGTCCACACCCGGTCGACGAACTGGTTCTCCCAGTCGTGGCTGCCGCTGGCGAGGGTCTCGCCGTCAGGCCCGACGAGGCAGGCCTTGATGCGGGTGGACCCGAGCTCGATGCCGAGGGCCGTACGGCCCTCCGAGATGGCAGAGCGCAGGTCGGTGTCGTGCCGGGGTTCGACGGCCATGTCGCTCCAGTCGGTGACGGTTCGGCTGCCCGCGGGTGGGCGGTGGGGACCTTGCTCCCCCAGGGTCACGGGCGGGCGCCTGTCGTGACAAGGGAATGTTAGCGCTCACATAGATGATGTCAAGAAGGACCGAGGTCCCGGGAGAGCGCTGAGCCGCGGGGCGGGCCGCTGCTCGCGCGCACCACGAGGTGGGGCGCGATGAGGTCGGGCGCCTCGTCGTGGCCCGCGATCGCGGCCAGGAGGAGCTCCATGCACCGGCGGCCGAGAGCGCCGAACTCCTGGCG
>DASXVR010000183.1:0-2302 GCA_036504175.1 Actinotalea sp.
TGGCCGATCATCAGGAGCGGCGGGGCCCCGTCCGCCGTCGGCAGCGGGCCGCGGACGTCGTAGGCGATCTCGGCGCCCGGCACGGCGAGCGTGCTGCTGGTGGTCGTCGGGGTCATGGTCGTTCTCCTGTCGCTCGTTCGACGGACGGCGGGCGGTGCGACGCGTCCACCGGTGCCGACCTGCCCGGGGACCAGAACTGATCGCCTCGTCGGCGACGGTCTTCCCGTCCCGGCCGGCTTCTGCTCAGATCGCCCGGATCCTGTTGCCGCGCGGGTCGTGCGTCAGCTCGGCCAGCCCCAGCGCCTCCAGGAGCGGGGGCAGGTACATGCCGAAGCGACCGCGATAGCCCGACCGCAGCCCGTACCAGCCGCCGACGGGGTTGTCCGGCGAGCGCCCCCACTCCTCGACGGTTCCGGTCGCCGGCTCCTTCTTCTCGTCCGCGGCGCCGAGCTCGACCCAGTCCCCGCGCTCCCTCAGCCAGGCGTGCAGGTCCTCCACAGCGCCGGCCCGGTAGAGGAGACGGGTCGAGCCGACCTGACAGACGAGGGTCGGTGGATCGGCGTCCTCATCCCGGTACATCGTGTACTGCGACGACCCGGGCGCTGTGGTGAGCGTCCAGGGGTCGTCCTTGGTCCCGGTCCCGGTCATGGCTGCCTCCTGGTTGTGTCCCCTGGCCGCACCCTACGGAGCCGACTGCGGAGATGACCAGGGCCTCGCTCGGCGCTGTGCACCGGCCCGCCGCCAGGGTCCGACCACCGGCGTGCCAGCCACCCGGCGACCGCACCGATGGCGCCGCCCAGCATCCACCCGGCGACGACGTCCGAGGGCCAGTGCGCCCCCAGGTAGACCATGCACGTCCCGGCCAGCAGCACGAGCGCACCGGCGGTCCAGGTCGCGGCGCGCAGGGCCGCCCGCGATCCCCAGGCCACTGCCACCACCACGGCGACGGCGAGTGCGGCGGTCTCGGCGGCCTGGGTCGAGGGGAAGGACGGGCCGCCCGGGCTGACCAGCGCCAGGTCGGCGGGGGGTCGGGCTCGCCCCACCGCCCCCTTCAGCTCCGCTGCCAGGATCGCGGCGACGACCACCGCTGGCACCCCGGCCCCTGCCGGCCGGTAGGCCCGGTACAGCACGACGACCGCTAGGGCCACCACCGCGAGGAGGCCGAGGACCGCCGGCGTGGTCCCGGCAGCCATGACCGCCCGGGCGATGTCGGTGGCGACGACCGACCGATGGGCCACGACGAACCGCAGGATGGTCTCGTCGAGCGATCCAGGACGCACCCCGCCCGCCCCCGCTCAGTCCCGACGCGAACTCACGCCCGTCGAGCGCATGGATGACTCTGCCAGGTCGGGCGCGGGCAGACTGGCCCCATGACCACCAGCGAGCGTCACGACCACCCGGAGACACCCCTCCCCCCGTCCCCCGAGACGATCGGCTGGGAGGCCTGGTACGCGTCCCAGGGCCAGATCTGGAGCGGTCGACCCAACGGTGCGCTCGTCGCCGAGGTCGGGGCGGAGCGTCCCGGCACGGCGCTGGACGTCGGCTGCGGTGAGGGCGGCGACGCCGTGTGGCTGGCGAGCCGCGGCTGGGACGTGACGGCGGTGGACGTGGCCGCCGCGGCGCTCGAGCGGGGCCGGGATGCAGCTCGGGCCGCCGGCGTGACCGTCCGCTGGCTGATGGCCGACCTGACCGAGGGACCCGAGCTGGGAACGTTCGACCTGGTGTCGCTGCAGTACCCGGCCCTGCGTCACACCCCTGGCGACGACGCGATCAGGTCGCTGCTCGGCGCCGTCGCGCCGGGTGGGACCCTGCTCGCCACCTGGCACGCCACGATGACCGCCGAGCACGCCCGCGAACGCGGGTTCGAGCTCGAGGACTACGTCCAGCACGACGACCTGCTCACGCACCTGGACGACGCGTGGGCCGTCGAGGTCGACGAGACCCGGCCGCGGCCCCACCCTCCCGAGGGCTCGCACCACGCGGACGACATCGTCCTGCGCGCGAGGCGCCGAGCCTGATGCTCAGTCGAGCCTGACCCGCTCGCCCCAGCGTGGGGTGGTCGCGGTCCAGCCGAGCTCGGCCGTGATCCGCGCCGCCAGCGCACGGGACGACTCCAGCTCACCGTGCACCACGTAGACCGTCCGCGGCGGCTCGGGGAGCAACGCGAGCCAGGAGAGGATCTCGCTCGCATCGGCATGCACCGAGAACTCGTCGTCGCTGATGATCTCGGCCCGCACCGGCACGTAGCGGCCGTGCATCTTGAGCTCGCTGGCCCCGTCGAGGAGGGCGCGGCCGCGGGTCC
>DASXVR010000184.1:0-2840 GCA_036504175.1 Actinotalea sp.
CGGCTCGGGGTGCCGTCCCTCGAGGCGCTCCAGGGGCGCGGCGTCTTCTACGGCGCAGCGGTGACCGAGGCACCGGCCATGCGCGGCCGCCACGTCTACGTGGCGGGCGGTGCCAACTCCGCCGGTCAGGCTGCCGTCCACCTGGCCCGGTACGCCAAGGCCGTGACGATCGTCGTGCGGCGGTCGACGCTCGCGGAGACGATGTCGGACTACCTCATCAAGCAGGTGGAGTCCGACCCCGCGATCGACGTCCGCTACCGCACCGGGATCATCGGGGGGACGGGGACCGAGTTCCTCGAGCGCATCGTGCTGCGCGACCTCGACACCGGGGCGGACGATCCGGTCGAGGGTGTCCTCTTCGTCCTCATCGGCTCGGAGCCGAAGACCGAGTGGCTCGCCGGGGCCGTCGCCCGCGACCGCTGGGGCTCGGTGATCACCGGCGAGGAGCTCCTCACCCAGACCGACGAACCGCACTGGCCCCTGGATCGGCGCCCGCTCATGCTCGAGACGAGCGTCCCGGGCGTCCTCGCCGTCGGTGACGTGCGCCGCTCGTCGGTCAAGCGGGTCGCCTCCGCCGTCGGCGAGGGAGCCCTCGCCGTGCACCTCGTGCACCAGTACCTCGCGACGGCCCCCGCACCGGCCGACGCACCGCAGAGCCCCGAAGCCGTACCCAGCCCGAGCGCCAGGTGAGGACCATGCCGCAGGACGTCGACGTCGTCATCGTCGGAGCCGGACAAGCCGGTCTGGCCACGAGCCACGAGCTCACCGAGGCGGGGGTCGAGCACGTGGTGCTCGAGCAGGACACCGTCGCCTCGGCCTGGCGGCGGCGGTGGGACAGCTTCTGCCTGGTCACCCCGAACGCCACCATCCGGCTGCCGGGCGGCGAGTACGCGGGCGACGACCCCGATGGCTTCCTCCCGCGGGACGGGGTCGTGGACCACCTCGAGGCCTACGCCCGCAGCTTCGGCGCACCAGTGCGTTCCGGCGTGCAGGTCGAGTCCCTGGAGCAGCGGGACGGGAGCCTGCGACTGGGGACGACGGCAGGTCCGATCCGGGCCCGTGCCGTGGTGGCAGCGACCGGCGCCTACCAGCGGGCCCTGCGGCCGACGTGGGTCGGGTCGCTGCCCGGCCGGCTCAGCGTCCTGGAGGCGAGCGGGTACCGGAACCCGGAGTCGCTGGCTCCTGGCGGCGTGCTCGTCGTGGGCAGCGGCCAGACGGGCTGCCAGCTGGCGGAGGAGCTCTTCCGGGCAGGCCGGCGGGTGGTGCTGGCCTGCGGTCGCGCCCCGTGGATCACGCGCCGGATCGGCGGACGCGACACCGTCCGGTGGATGCTCGACATCGGCCTCATGGACATGTCGGTGAGCGCACTGCCGAGCCCGGCGGCCCGGCTGGCGGCGAACCCGCAGGCCACCGGCGGAGGTGGCGGGCACGACCTCCACTTCCGGACGCTGGCCGCCCTCGGCGTGGAGCTGGTCGGGCACGTGGTCGGCGTGGACGGCGACACCGTGCTGACCGCGCCCGACCTGGCCGAGTCGGTCGCGTTCGGCGACGCCCGCTACGCGGACCTGTGCGCCGCGATCTCTGCCCACTGCGTCGCGCACGGGCTGCCCGTCCCTGACATGCCCGCGCCGACCACCTTCGACGCGAGCGGCCCGGACCAGGTCGACCTCTCCGGCATCACCACCGTCATCCTGACCATGGGCTACCGGCCGGCCTACCGCGACTGGATCCACGGCGCGGACGTCGTGGACGATCTCGGGTTCCCGCGCCATGCGGACGGGGCGAGCACAGCCGTCCGAGGCCTGTACTTCGTCGGCGTCCACTACCTCAGGACGAGGAAGTCGTCCCTGCTGATGGGCGTGGGCGAGGACGCCGCGCTCGTGGCCGCGCAGATCCGCGAGCAGGTCCGGGCCGGCTCGAGCGTGCTCTGAAGAGGGGCCTGGCCGCGACGGGCGTTCAGGCCCACGCTCCTGCTCGCGGCCGGTCAGCCGTTCACACCGTCTCAGAGCCTGAGACAGCCCAGGCCGACGTCCAGGTCGTGCCGGGAGACATGGCATCCTCGTCCCATGAGTCGGCTGTCGATGTGCCCCGTGCGGGCCCCTCGGCGTGCCGTGCTGCGCATGCGAATGTGTCCTGGCCAGGTCTGAACTCCCCGTTCACTCCTGCCGGCCTCGCCGGCGCCGACCCTCGTCCCGTCGAGGTCGGCCGACCACTCCCAGGACCCACCATGACTGCTCCCTCGCTGCACGTCCTGCCCTCCTCCACCGGACTCGCCCCTGCTGACCGCGCCACCACGGCGACCGGCTTCGTCCTGTACGTCCAGCTCGACCCTGACGACGTCGGCGTACCCGTCGACGACCTGCGGCGCACGGCGGACACCCTGCGTGAGCTTGCCCGAGAGTGGCTGCCCTCGGCACGGACCCGGGCGGTGCTCTCAGCCGCCACGCCCCCGCAGCCGAGCGCACCGGCCGGACGTCCGGTGGCCGCGGCCCTCCGAGCCCGCCTCGCGGCTGTTCCTGACACCCCGCAGGTGGAGGTTCGCGCACAGGCCCGACAGGTGGCCGTCGACGGCAACGACGTCGAGCTGACCCGCAAGGAGTTCGACCTGCTGGCGTACCTCGTCGCGGCCCGCGGACGAGCCGTCTCCCGCGCGGAGCTGCAGCGCACCGTGTGGTCGGACCGGGTCGTCACCGACGGCAGCCGGACCGTCGACGTCCACATCCGGCGGTTGCGCACGGTCCCCGCGCTGAGCGGGCTGATCGCGACCGTGCACGGCGTCGGCTACCGCATCGCGTCGCGCCCCAACGTGCGGCTCGTGCCGTGACGTCGTCCGGGCGGCG
>DASXVR010000185.1:0-2328 GCA_036504175.1 Actinotalea sp.
CGGTCAGGACCGCCATGATCGCGAGGGTCGACGCCGCGTTCTTGCTCTTCGGCTTGCGGAAGTTGGGGACACCGTTGCTGACCGCCTCGACGCCCGTCAGCGCTGTGCACCCCGAGGCGAAGGACCGCAGCACCACCGCGACCAGCAGCAGACCGCCGGGTGCGTTGGAGCTGGCGAACGAGACCCCTGCCGACTCCGCCACCGGGGGACCACCGGCGACGGTCCGGACCAGGCCGATAGCGATCATCGCGAAGACGATGGCCACGAAGCCGTAGGTCGGGACGGCGAACGCCCGTCCCGACTCCTTGAGACCGCGCAGGTTCGCCAGCGCGAGGAGGGCGACGAGTCCGACCGAGATCTCGACCACGTGGGGCGCCAGTGCCGGGAGGGCCGCAACGATGTTGGAGACGCCGGCCGCAACGGAGACAGCGACGGTCAGCACGTAGTCGATCAGCAGCGCGCCGGCGGCGACCAGCGCCGCGTTCTGGCCGAGGTTGTCCCGGCTGACCGCGTAGGCGCCACCACCGCTCGGGTAGGCATAGCAGGTCTGGCGGTAGGAGATCACCACTACGACGAGCAGCAGGATGACGGCCCCCGCCACCCACGGCGCGATGTGCAGCAGGCTCAGGCCGCCCACCGAGAGGACGAGCAGGATCTCCTCGGTCGCGTAGGCGTTCGAGGAGAGCGGGTCGGAGCAGAACACCGGCAGAGCGAGGTGCTTGGGGAGGAGCGTGTCCCCCAGGCTCGAGCTGCTGAGACGGCGTCCGACGAGCAGTCGTTTGGGCAGGCTGATGCTGGTGGACATGTCTTCATCGAAGGCCCGGCCGACCGTGCGCGGCGGCGTCCTTGACGCATCCTTGACGCCGACGACGTCGTTCTTGACGCCCGCGACGCCGTTGTGACCGAGACCGGAGTCCATCACCTGGGTGGCGGCTTCATCTCCGGGCCCGCGCCCGTACTGTCGGCACATCGGCCAGGAGGTGCTCGGGTGGGACATCGCACGACCCGATCGCAGGTGGGCGAGCCCTCAGCGCTCGCCACCGCGTCCGTCGGCGTGCGCTCGGTGGCCCAGGCGACCCCCTCGCGGGAGACCCGCCCGCCCGGTCAAACCCTCGTCGCGCGCACGGAGTTCGGCCCCTTCGACCTCCTCTCCGACCTCGCCCACGCGTACTACGTCGAGGGCTTCTCCGCCCGGGCGGTCGAGGCGTGCCGTCAGTGGGTGCGCCTGACCGACGAGGCGGGCGACCTGGCGACCTCGCGCTACCTGAGGTACATCGAGGCGATCGGCCTGCAGGAGCTCGGTCGGCATGCCGAGGCGGCCGAGGTGTCGGGCGCGTTGCTGGCCAGCCTCGGTGACGCCTGGGAGCCGGTCTGGCGCGCCAAGGCCCTGGCGATGGTGGCCCAGTCCAGCGTCCGCCTCGGCGAGCACGGTCGTGCCATCGCGGCGATGGCGGAGGCCGACTGGCTCGTGCGGACGGTGCCACCCGGCTCGTACGGGCACCTGTCCGCGAGCATGGCTGTCGCCCTGGCGCTGCGGGCGGTGAACCTCCTCGAGCAGGCTGACGAGCTCCTGTCGCGCATCGGTGCCGGCGCGAACCCCACGGTGGCCATGCTGGTCGTGCAGGAGCGCGCGCTGCTCAGCGCCTACTGGGGCACGACGCTGTGGCTGATCGGGCACGCCGACGAGGCGGGCCAGCACTTCGTCACCGCCGCCGGGCGGGCCCGCCACATGCAGCGCCTCGCGGTGGCCGTGGGCAACGACTCGATGGCAGCCCGTGCCGAGGTGATCGAGGCCTTCGCCGCGACGCACCTGGGCGAGGAGGCGCTCGGTGAGGTGCGCGCACTCGCAGCGGCCGACCGCTTCACCGCGCGCCCCGAGCTCATCGAGACCCACCTGCTCAAGCTGGTCCTGGGACGTGCTGCCGCTCGCGCCGGGGACGCGTCGGCCGCGCACGAGCACCTGAGCACGATGGTCGCGGAAGCCGACGCAGCAGGCCGGGAGATGTGGGCTGCCGCCGGGATGGCGACCCTGGCCGACGTGGAGGGCGAGCGTCAGGGCAGCCACCTGGGCATGGACCTGTGGCGCAGTGTCGCCCGGGGGGCGCTCGCCAGGACGTGGTCGGAGCGCGAGGGCCGGTTCGCCGCGCTGCGCGACCGCAACCGCCTGCGACAGCTCACTGCCGAGACCGACCGCATCGGTGAGGCCATGCTCCAGGACCCCCTCACGGGCCTCGGCAACCGTCGTCGCCTCGACCTGGCCCTCGGCGACGCCGAGCCGGAGTCCGCGGTGTTCATCGACGTCGACGACTTCAAGGCGGTCAACGACGC
>DASXVR010000186.1:0-5674 GCA_036504175.1 Actinotalea sp.
CGTCGGAACGCGCTGCCGGACAGCTCGCGCTGCTGGTCGCGCATGTAGTGCCACAGGTTGAGGTAGCCGAGGAAGTCCGACGTCGGGTCGGCGAACCGCGCGTGCAGCTGGTCGGCCTGGGGGCGCTGCTCGACGGGCCGCTCGCGCGGGTCCTGGATGGACAGCGCAGCGGCGATCACCATGACCTCGCGCGCGACGTCGCGCCGACCGCCCTCGACGATCATGCGGGCCAGGCGGGGGTCCATCGGCAGGAGCGCGAGCGAGCGCCCGACGTCGGTGAGCCGCGTGCCCTGGCCCGTCCGGTCCGGCGCGAGCGCCCCGAGCTCGGTGAGCAGCTGGACGCCGTCGCGGATCGACCGGATGTCCGGCGGCTCGACGAAGGGGAAGCGCGCCACGTCGTCGGGCGTGGACGCGACCCCGACGGCGACCATCTGCAGGATCACGGACGCCAGCGAGGTCCGCAGGATCTCAGGTTCGGTGAACTCGGGCCGCGAGGCGAGGTCGGTCTCGGAGTACAGCCGGATCGCGATGCCGTCGGCGACGCGGCCGCAGCGGCCGGAGCGCTGGTTGGCGCTCGCCTGCGAGATCGGCTCGATCGGCAGCCGCTGCACCTTGGTGGCCTTGGAGAAGCGGGAGATGCGGGCCGTCCCCGGGTCGACGACGTACCGCACGCCCGGGACGGTCAGCGAGGTCTCCGCCACGTTCGTGGCCAGCACGACGCGCCGGTTCCCGTGCGGCTCGAACACCCGGTGCTGCTCGGCGGCGGACAGGCGCGAGTACAGGGGCAGCAGCTCGACGGACTGGCTGGTCACCGGGCCGGAGCCGACGGTCCGCGCGCCCAGGTGCGTGCGCAGGGCGTCCTCGGCGTCCCGGATCTCCCGCTCGCCGGAGAGGAACACGAGGATGTCGCCGGGTCCCTCCCCGCACAGCTCGCCGACCGCCTCGCAGATGGCCGTCATGAGGTCGCGGTCCTCGACCGGCGGCTGCTTGGCCTTGCGGGACGCGGTCCGCCGGAGAGGTTTGGCGTCGTCGAGGCCGTCGGTCTCGTCCTCGGGGCGCAGGTCGTCGTCGGCGGACAGCGGGCGGTAGCGCAGCTCGACGGGGAACGTCCGCCCGGTCACCTCGATGACGGGGGCCGGCGCCGGTTCTGGGTTCGCGGGCGTCGGCGGGGCCGCGAAGTGCTGGGCGAAGCGGGCCGAGTCGATGGTGGCCGACGTGATGACGACCTTGAGGTCGGGCCGCTGCGGGAGGAGCCGGGTCAGGTAGCCGAGGATGAAGTCGATGTTGAGGGACCGCTCATGGGCCTCGTCGATGATGAGCGTGTCGTAGGCGAGCAGCTGTGGGTCGCGCTGGATCTGGGCGAGCAGGATGCCGTCGGTCATGACCTTGACCAGCGTCTCCTCCGACGACTGGTCGGTGAAGCGCACCTGGTAGCCGACTATCGAGCCGAGGGCCCCGGAGCCGCCGGTGATCTCCTCGCTGATCCGCTCGGCGACGGTGCGGGCGGCGATGCGACGCGGCTGGGTGTGGCCGATCTGCCCCTCACGCCCGCGGCCCAGGTCGAGCAGGATCTTCGGCAGCTGCGTCGTCTTGCCCGAGCCCGTCTCGCCGGACACGACGACGACCTGGTGGTCGCGGATGGCGGCTGCGATGTCGGCGCGCCGCGCGGAGACCGGCAGCTGCTCGGGATACGTGATCGGCGGGACGACGACGGCGCGCCGGGCCTGGGCGCGGCGCTCGCGGTGGCCGGCGCCACGGTCGCGGTGGTCGGCGCTGCGCGGGCGCTCACGGGCAGTGCGCTGCTGCTGGCCGGTGCCGCGTTGTTGCTGACCGGCGGTCCGCTGCGGCTCGCTGGCGCTGCGCGGGGGTCGGGGCGGCCGTCGTCGGCGCCCTCCCGACGACGGCTCCGCCTGCGGCCCGTCACTCACAACGCACCATTGTCCCCGAGCGTGGGCGGGCTGGCGTCAGCAATTGTCGCGGGCGTCTGGTCTGGCGGGTGTCGGGCGCGAATCATCGCCCCGGGCGGCCGGTCTGCGCAGGGGACCTAGGTCCCTCGCTGCCCCGGTTGGCCCGGCGGAATGTGGGAGATGAAGGACGACCGCCGCGGCACGGCCCGCAACGTCTGCCGGCCCCGTGACCACGGCCATCACGGGAGGAGATCGGCCATGAGGGCAAAGGTAGTCGTCGGTGTCGACGGCACGTCCAGTCACGACGCGCTCCTCTGGGCCGCCCAGGCCGCGCGCCGACGCAGCTGCGGGCTCCACCTCGTCCACGCGTTCTGGACGAGCCTGGCCGGGTACGAGGTCGCCTTCGACAACGCGATCGAGCAGCAGGCCAAGGACCGTCTGCACGAGCAGGCTGCCTGGGTCGAGGAGCGGGAGCCCGGTCTGAACGTCACCACGGAGCTCGCGTGGGAGACCCCGGCGTCAGCGCTGACCCACCGTTCGGAGGGTGCTGCGCTGCTGGTGGTCGGCACGCGGCACCGCAGCACGATGGAACGGATCCTGAGCGGTTCGCTCAGCTACCAGGTGGTGGCCGGGTCGCGCTGCCCGGTCGCCGTCGTCCCGATGGCCTCCACGTGGAAGGAGGACGACATCGTCGTCGGCGTCGACGGGTCCCCCGACTCGCTGGCCGCCGTGGCGTTCGCCGCCAAGGAGGCCGACAGCCTCGGCGTCCCGCTGCGCGTCATCCACGCCTGGCAGGAGCCGGCTCTGTACCTTCCGCCCAGCCTGCTGAGCAGCGACATCACCAAGCAGGCGCGCGAGATGGAGCAGGTGGTGCTCGCCGAGTCGGTTGCCGGCCTGCGGGAGGAGTACCCGGACCTGCACATCGACCAGCAGCTCGTGCTGGAGCGTCCCGCGACTGCCCTGCTCAGCCGTGGGGAGAGCGCACAGATGCTCGTCGTCGGCAGCCGCGGTCGCAACGGCGTGGCCAGGATGCTCCTCGGCTCCGTGAGCCACACCGTCGTCCAGCACGCCCTGTGCCCCGTGGTGGTGGTTCGCGGCTGAGGGGCCCGCGGGTAGGGGGTCGCGGCTGAGCGGTCGCGGCTGACAGGGGTCGCGGTCGCTCAGTGCTCAGCGCGCGTCGGCGGCTGCGTTGATCTGTGCGATGTCGAGCTTCGTCATGCCCAGGACGGCCTGCATGCCGCGGGCGAAGCGCTCGGGGTCCGCCGCCATCTCCTGCAGCCCGGCCGGCACGACCTGCCATGACACGCCGAACCGGTCCTTGAGCCAGCCGCACTGGCTGGGCTGCCCGCCGTCGTCGATCAGACCGTCCCAGAGCCGGTCGATCTCGTCCTGGGTTTCCACTGTCGCGACCAGGGAGATCGCCTCGGTGAACGGGAACAGCGGGCCGCCGTTCAGCAGCTGCAGCGGGGAACCGTTGAGCTCGATGTCGACGAGCATCACGCTGCCCGCCAGACCGGGCGCGCCCTCGGGGTAGAGCGTGGTGCTCAGCCGCCTGGCCCCGGGGAACAGGGAGACGTACAGCTCGGCGGCCTGCTCGGCCTGGCTGTCGAACCACAGGCAGGGGGTGATGGGGTGCATGGCTGGCTCCTTCGGTCGAGGTCACCGGTATGGACATCGGCCGACGGCGGATCTGATCGGGGGCGCGGATCTGATCGGGGGCGCGGAGCCGAACGTGCGTTCGGTCTGCCGGCGCTCGGGCCGCGTGCGTTCGGGCCGCCCTCTGTGACGCCTCGCTCCTCGACGGTAGCGTCAACCCGATGACGACGACCGTCGCGCACGACGACTTCCTCCAGGTCGCCCAGCCGCTGCGCCGCGAGCTCCTGGCGCACTGCTACCGGATGGTCGGGTCGGTGCACGACGCCGAGGACCTCGTCCAGGAGACCTACCTGCGGGCGTGGCGGGCGTACGACGCGTTCGAGGAGCGCTCGTCGCTGCGCACCTGGATGTACCGGATCGCGACCAACACCTGTCTCACGGCCCTCCAGGGCCGCGACCGCCGACCGCTTCCCGTGGGCCTGGGTGCCCCGGCGGGCGACCCGTCGGCCGAGCTGCGCTCGCGGGCGGAGATCGCGTGGCTCGAGCCCCTGCCCGACGACGTGCTCTGGGCCGGCGGGCAGGTGACCCCTGAGGAGGTCGTCGTCGAGCGGGAGGGGATCCGGCTGGCCTTCGTCGCCGCGCTTCAGCACCTGACGGCCCAGCAGCGCGCCGTCCTGCTGCTTCGCGACGTCCTGTGCTGGCAGGCGTCCGAGGTGGCGGTGGCGCTAGGCCTGAGCGTTGGTGCGGTGACCAGCAGCCTTCAGCGGGCTCGGGCGCACCTGGCACAGCTCGACAGCCGCCCTGAGGTCCTCGCCGACGACGACCCGCACCTCCACGCGCTCCTGGATGCCTACGTCCAGGCGTTCGAGGCCTACGACGTCGACCGGATCGTCGAGCTGCTCACCGCCGACGCGACCTGGCAGATGCCACCCTTCGAGGAGTGGTATCGCGGCGCGGGAGACATCGGCCGACTCATCAGCCTGCGGTGCCCGGCGGCCGGCCCCGGCGACATGCGCCTGGTGCGGACGACCGTGAACGGCGCACCAGCGGTCGCCGTCTACATGCGCGAGGCTGACGGGGTGCACCGCGCCTTCCAGATCCAGCACCTGACCGTCACCGGGGCCGGCGTCGCGGCCGTGACCGCCTGGTTCGACACCGCGCTGTTCGGGCGGTTCGCCCTCGCGCCCGAGCTGCCGGCATGAGCGACACGGCGGGGCCGAGCGGCACGGCGGGGCCGAGCGGCACGGCGGGGCCGAGCGGCACGGCGGCGTCGAGCGTCCCGACGGAGGGTGAGATCCGGGCGGTGGCCGCGCTGGACGCGAGCGGTCTGCGCTACCGGCTGGTGCACCACGGGCCGGTGCGGAGCCTCGCCGAAGCGGCCGCCGCTCGGAAGGTCAGCCCTGACCAGGTGGTCAAGACGATCGTCGTGCGCCGGGCGGAGGACGACTACCTGTTCGTCCTGGTGCCCGGCGACCGGACGATCTCGTGGCCGAAGCTGCGCGAGCTGCTCGGGGTCTCGCGGATGTCCATGCCTGACGCGGCCGTCGCCCGCGAGGTGACGGGTTACGAGCGGGGCACGATCACACCGTTCGGGTCGCTGCGGGTGTTGCCGGTCGTCGCCGACGCACGGGTGCCCGGGCGCGCCGTCTCGATCGGCGCGGGTGCCCACGGCGTCGCCGCCACGGTGGACGGGAGCCGCATGGTCGTCGCCCTCGGCGCGACGGTGGCGGACGTCACCGAGCCGGAGGCCGGAGCCGAGTCGTAGGGCTGGGGCTGAGTCGTAGGCCTTGAGCTGAGCCGTCGGCCGGGCGCGTGGTGGAGGCTTCGGGCTGCTCCCTGAGCCGAACGGGTGACTTACGTCACTACTGCGAAATGGGGACCGGTCTCATCATCGACGCCGCGTCGCAGCGGGGTGACACTGTCGATTGCCCCGATGTGGGGCGCGAGGCTCCTGCTGGTTCGGACTGTCTGCTTGTTCGGGGCGCACTTCTTGTGGAGGGGACGGCCGTGAACGGTGACGAGGTGCGCGGCCCGGTGGGCGGCATCGCAGTTCGCTTCGAGGGGTGCACCTCGGTGGTGACCCTGACCGGCGAGATCGACGGGTCCCTGCGCGACGCTGCGAGCTCGTGCATGCTCCAGGTCGTGCTCCACGGCGGTCCTGTGGTGCTGGA
>DASXVR010000187.1:0-3384 GCA_036504175.1 Actinotalea sp.
CCAGCTCGACCCGCCGTCGACGGTCACCGCACTCCCCGGGATCGCCGTGTTCACCAAGCTCGGCCCGGTGCTCCTGGGCACCGCGGAGATCCACGTCCAGCCGATCAGCGGTGGGAGCAGCCTGGTCACCTGGGTCGAGACGGTGCACCTGCGCGGTCTGCCGCCCCGCATCACGGCGCCAGCGCTCCGGCCCGTCCTGCGCCTGATGAGCAGGCTCGCGCTGCGCCGCGTGGTCGCCGAGGTCACGCCCGACCCGCCACCGCGCCCCGCGCGCACCGCTATCTGACGACCTGACGCAACGATTCGCCGCACTTCACCAGATCGGCGCAACGCTTCGTCGGTGGACACGCACCGTTGCGATGGACCGTCACGGCGCTGCGCCCCCTAGCCTCGGAGCAGCCCTTCCGCGCCCCGACGACGCCCGCGCGGGCCCCCTCGCCGAAACCTGAGGACCCATGACGCACCGCACCGCCACCCCCCGCCAGTTCCTCATGTGCTCCCCCACGTTCTTCGAGGTGAGCTACGAGATCAACCCGTGGATGGACGTCACGCGCGAGACCAGCGCCGAGCGCGCCGTGGCCCAGTGGGAGGTGCTCCGGCAGACCTACCTCGACTGGGGCCACACCGTCGAGCTCATCGAGCCCATCCCCGGCCTGCCGGACATGGTCTACGCCGCCAACGGCGCGACGGTCGTCGACGGGATCGTCTACTCGGCGCTCTTCCGCTACCCCCAGCGCTCGGCCGAGGGCCCGGCCTACCAGAAGTGGTTCGCCGACCGCGGGTTCGTCACCCACACCGCCGCGGAGATCAACGAGGGCGAGGGCGACATCCTCCTCGTCGGCGACACGTTCCTAGCCGGCTCGGGCTTCCGCACGGACCTGTCCGCCCACGCCGAGCTCGCCGACCTCACCGGCCACGAGGTCATCTCCCTGGAGCTCGTCGACCCGCGCTGGTACCACCTGGACACCGCCCTCGCGGTCCTGGACTCCAGCCCCGACTCGCCGCTGATCGCGTACTACCCGCCGGCCTTCTCCGCCGCGTCGCAGGCCCTGCTCGCCGAGCGCTACCCGGACGCCGTCATGGCGACCGAGGCCGACGCCCTCGCGCTCGGCCTGAACGCCGTGTCCGACGGCCTGAACGTCGTCGTCGCACCCGCAGCGGTGGACCTGGCGGCTGCACTGCGAGACCGTGGGTTCAAGCCCTTCGGAGTGGACACCACCGAGCTCCTCAAGGGCGGCGGCGGCGCCAAGTGCTGCACGCTCGAGATCCGCGGACGGTGACCGACATGAGCGCGACGACCCTCACCAGTCACCTGGCCGGGAACTACCACCCGCTGCCCGTGGTGCTGGCCACGGGTCTGAACGCCTGGGTCGAGGACGTCGCCGGCACGCGCTACCTCGACCTGCTCGCCGGCTACTCCGCGCTCAACTTCGGCCACCGCAACCCGGTGCTCACCGCCGCAGCCCACGCGCAGCTCGACCGCATCACCCTCACCTCGCGCGCCTTCGACCACGAGCTCCTCGAGCCCTTCGCGAACCGGCTCGCCGCGCTCGTCGACGTCGACCTCGTCCTGCCGATGAACACCGGCGCCGAGGCAGTCGAGACGGCCATCAAGGCGTCACGCAAGTGGGGCTACGACGTCAAGGGCGTGCCGCGCGACACCGCGACCATCGTGGTGGCCGGGGGCAACTTCCACGGCCGCACGACGACGATCGTCTCCTTCTCCGACGACGACGACGCGCGACGCGGCTTCGGCCCGTACACGCCGGGCTTCCGCACCGTCCCCTACGGCGACACCGCCGCCCTCGCGGCGGCCATCGACGAGACCACCGTCGCCGTCCTGCTCGAGCCGATCCAGGGCGAGGCCGGCGTCATCGTCCCGCCCCCGGACTACCTGCCCACCGCACGGCGCCTCTGCGACGAGCACGGCGTGCTGCTGGTGGCCGATGAGATCCAGTCAGGTCTCGGGCGCACGGGCACCACCCTCGCGTGCGAGCTCGTCGGGGTCCGTCCCGACCTCATCCTGCTGGGCAAGGCCCTGGGCGGCGGAGTCGTGCCGGTGTCCGCCGTGGTCGGTCGGCGCGACGTGCTCGGCGTGCTCACCCCCGGGACGCACGGCTCGACGTTCGGGGGCAACCCGCTGGCCTGCGCCGTCGGGATCGCCGTGGTCGGCCTGCTCGAGACCGGTGAGCCGCAGGCCCGCGCCCGCGAGCTCGGCGCGCACCTGGACGCGCGGCTGTCCGAGCTGGTCGCTGACGGCCGGCTCGCCGCGAAGCGCACGGTCGGCCTGTGGGCGGGCATCGACCTCGCACCGTCGCAGGGCACCGGACGTCAGCTCAGCGAACGGCTCCTCGCGCGCCACGTGCTGGTCAAGGACACCCACGGCCAGAGCGTGCGCATCGCACCCCCGATCACCATCGAGAAGGACGACCTCGACTGGGGCATCGACCAGCTCGCCGACGCCCTGGCCTGACCGCGAACGCACGTAGGCCCGCGCTGAGCGTGCCGGCCTGAGCGCGCCCGGCGCCGGGTCGCGACCGCGTCCGGCATGCTGGGCGCATGGCGTCAGCGAGCGAGGCGGCCGGTGGACCGCTCGACAGGATCGACACCTCGATCCTTGCCGCCCTGGCCCGTGACGCACGGGTCAGCTTCGCGCGGATCGGCGCCGTCGTGAACCTGTCCGCCCCGGCCGTGAAGCGCCGCGTCGACAGGCTGCGCGACCGCGGCGTCATCGACGGCTTCACCGTCCGGCTCGACCCGGCGGCGCTCGGCTGGGCCACGGAGGCCCTCGTCGAGGTCTACTGCACCGGCTCGACGAGCCCGTCGATGATGCGCGTCGCCTTCGAGCGCTACCCGGAGGTGGTGTCGGCCAGCACGGTGACCGGCGAGGCCGACGCCGTGGTCCAGGTCCGCGCGCACGACGTGCGTCATCTGGACGAGGTCGTCGAACGCATCAACGCCGAGCCGTTCGTCGTGCGCACGCGATCGACAGTGGTGCTCACCCCGCTGGTCCGCCGCCCGGACGTACCGGGGTCCTGGCAGAGCTGACGCGCCGGGGTCCGGCGAGACTCCCCGGGGAGCTCCCGGCCGGGCACTGGCGCTTAGCTGCCGACCGACTCCAGCACCTTGGCGAGTTCCGCCGGTCGGCTGACCATCGGCCAGTGCCACGTCGGAAGCTCGACGTAGGTCCAGTCGCCGTCGACCATGTGCGCGAAGACCGGTGCGTGCGGTGCCATCTGCTGCAGCTGCTCAAGGCTGAAGGTGCAGAGCACGCCCGTCCGTGGCAGCCGCTCCCAGGCGCCGGTGAGCGCGACCGGCTGGGTGGCGGTAAGCCAGGGCTGCGGCTGCGAGCCTTCGACCAGCGCAGCGACGGCGGTGTCGTCG
>DASXVR010000188.1:0-7670 GCA_036504175.1 Actinotalea sp.
GGGTCGGGCGACTGATCAGACCTTGATCGGTCACAGTGCAGGCACAGGCATCAGGTGCGAAGGGACGTGTGTGATGAGGTTCAGGGTTGACCGTGACGTCCTCGCGGAGGCCGTGACGTGGACCGCCCGGTCCCTTCCCACTCGACCTCCCGTCCCGGTCCTGGCAGGTGTGCGCCTCGAGGCGGACAGCAGTGGGGTCGTGCAGCTCTCGAGCTTCGACTACGAGGTCTCCGCCAGGTCCGAGATCGCCGCCGACGTGTCGGAGCCGGGAACGGTGCTCGTCTCGGGCCGCCTCCTCGCCGAGATCGCCCGGGCCCTCCCGGCCAAGCCCGTCGACGTCGTGCTCGAGGGCACGAAGGTCACCGTCACCTGCGGTGCGAGCCGGTTCACACTGCTAACCATGCCGGTCGAGGACTACCCGGCGCTGCCGGCGATGCCTGCCGTCGTGGGCACCATCACCGGCGACGAGCTCACGCAGGCCGTCGCCCAGGTCACCGTCGCCGCGAGCCGTGACGACACACTTCCCCTGCTCACCGGCGTTCGGATGGAGATCGACGGCGACACGATCACCCTCCTCGCCACCGACAGGTACCGGCTCGCCCTGCGCACGGTCGGCTGGACGCCCGCCTCGCCCGGCTACTCGTCGGTCGCGCTGGTCCGTGCACGCACCCTGTCCGACGCCGCGAAGTCCCTCGGCGGGTCGGACCGCGTCACCCTGGCCCTGTCGACGGGCTCGGGCGTCGACCTCATGGGATTCGAGGCGGGTGGGCGCCACACCACGTCCCTGCTCGTGGACGGGGACTACCCGGCCGTCCGCAGGCTCTTCCCCGACGAGACGCCGATCCACGCCGTCGTGGCGACCCAGGCGCTGACCGAGGCCGCTCGCCGTGTGTCGCTCGTCGCCGAGCGGAACACCCCGATCCGCCTCGCGTTCACCGAGGGCCAGGTCGTCCTCGACGCCGGCCAGGGTGACGACGCGCAGGCGTCCGAGGCGCTCGAGGCCTCGCTCGTCGGCGACGACATCACCGTCGCGTTCAACCCGCAGTTCCTCCTCGACGGCCTGGGTGCACTGAGCACCGAGTTCGTCCGGATGTCCTTCACCCACCCGAACAAGCCGGTGGAGTTCACCGGCCAGCGTGCCCTCGACGGAGATGACGACCGCAGCTACAGGTATCTGCTGGTCCCGATTCGATTTGCGAGCTGATCACCATGCACCTCGGACTTGTTGGGCTCGGCCGGATGGGCGCGAACATGCGCCAGCGGATGCGCGACCGCGGTATCGAGGTGACCGGCTACGACCGGAACCCGGAGGTGTCTGACGTCGAGAGCCTCGGAGCACTCGTCGCGGCACTGCCGGCGGAGCAGCGCGTCGTCTGGGTCATGGTCCCGTCCGGGAAGATCACCCAGTCCGTCGTCGACGAGCTCGCGACGCTCCTGACGACGGGTGACCTGCTCGTCGAGGGCGGCAACTCGCACTACACCGACGACGTGACCAACGCGGAGAACCTCGCCGCCAAGGGCATCAGGTACGTCGACGTCGGCGTCTCGGGCGGGGTGTGGGGTCTGGAGAACGGCTACGGCCTCATGGCCGGGGGTTCCCCCGAGGACATCGAGACCCTCATGCCCGTGTTCGACGCGCTCCGGCCCGAGGGCGAGCGGGCCAACAGCTTCGTTCACGCAGGCTCGGTCGGCGCCGGGCACTACGCGAAGATGGTGCACAACGGCATCGAGTACGGCCTGATGCAGGCGTACGCGGAGGGCTTCGAGCTCCTCGAGGCGCAGAGCATCGTCACCGACGTCCCCGGCACGCTCCGCGCGTGGAGCCAGGGAACCGTCGTGCGCTCGTGGCTGCTGGACCTTCTCGTCAAGGCCCTGGAAGCCGACCCCGCGCTCGCCGCGATCGACGACTTCGTCGAGGACTCCGGTGAGGGTCGCTGGACGGTGGACGAGGCGATCGACCGTGCCGTGCCGCTGCCCGTGATCTCCGCCGCGCTCTTCGCCCGGTTCGCCTCACGCCAGGTCGACTCCCCTGCCATGAAGGCCGTCGCCGCCCTGCGCCAGCAGTTCGGTGGCCACGCGGTTCGGCCGGCGTCCCCTCCGTCGTGACCCCGGCCCGGGTGGATGTGCGCCCGTGCACGTGAACCACCTGTCCCTGACGGACTTCCGCTCGTACGAGCACGTCGAGCTCCCGCTCGAGCCTGGTGTCACGGCGCTCGTCGGACCGAACGGTCAGGGCAAGACCAACCTCGTCGAGGCCATCGGCTACGTCGCCACCCTGGGCAGCCATCGTGTCGCGACCGACGCGGCGCTGGTCCGGGCCGGTGCTCCGCGTGCCGTCGTGCGTGTGCGTGCTGTGCGGGCCGACCGGCAGAGCCTCGTGGAGCTCGAGATCAACCCGGGCCGGGCCAACCGCGCCCAGGTCAACCGGGCACCGGTGCGCCGCCCGCGCGACGTGCTCGGGATCCTGCGGACCGTGCTGTTCGCGCCCGAGGACCTGTCCCTGGTCAAGGGCGACCCCGACGGCCGGCGCAGGTTCCTCGACGAGCTCGCCGTCCAGGTCTCCCCGCGGATGTCCGGCGTGCTCAGCGACTACGAGCGGGTGCTCCGTCAACGCAGCGCGCTGCTCAAGACCGCCGGCGCCGCTCGCAGGGGCTACCGCGGGCGGCGGCCGTCGACCGACGACGAGGGTGAGGGCGCTCCCGACCTGCGCACGCTCGACGTGTGGGACGCCAACCTGGCCCAGGTCGGCGCCCAGGTGCTGGCCCGCCGAGTCGCCCTGGTCGAGCAGCTGCGTCCCCATGTGGCCCACGCGTATGCCCAGGTCAGTGACGGTCAGGGTGAGGCGGTGCTCGGCTACCGGTCCTCCCTGGAGGCGAGCGCGTCGGACGACGAGGACGCGCCCGGCCGCTCGGCGACCCTCACCCGCTCCGTCGCCGGCCCGGTGCCGCACGCCGGCGCCGCTCCCGAGCTGCTCGAGGCCCAGATGCTCGAGGCGATGAGCCGGATGCGCCGCCAGGAGCTCGAACGAGGGGTCAGCCTGGTCGGGCCGCACCGTGACGACCTGGTGCTGAGCCTGGGCGGGCTGCCGGCCAAGGGCTACGCGAGCCATGGAGAGTCCTGGTCGTTCGCGCTCGCGCTGCGGCTGGCGTGCTACCAGCTGCTCACGCACGGAACCGACGACGACGACCTGGACCAGGGCATCTCCGGCTGGGGCGAGGGGTCCGAGCCGGTGCTCATCCTGGACGACGTGTTCGCCGAGCTCGACGTGCGACGCCGCGAGCGCCTCGCCGCGCTGGTCTCGGGAGCTGAGCAGGTGCTCGTCACCGCCGCCGTCGCGCAGGACGTGCCCGAGGAGCTGTCCGGTGCGCGCGTGGACGTCATGGGTGGCGAGGTCCGCCATGTCCGATGACGACCGTCCTACCGGCGACGACGCTCCCGACGGTCCCGCGACCGGCCCGCACCGGGTGCAGTCCTTCCGCCCGGTCGCCGAGATGCTCGAGCTGACCCCGTCGTCGGAGGTGGCCCGGGCCGCGCTGAACCGGGTCCGGGCCGCCGCCCGCACGAAGGGGCTGCGCCCCGGTGACCCCGGCCGGAGGTCGCCGCTGGCCGAGCAGCGCTCCGGTGCCGGCCGCGACGGACGCGACCCGGCCCTGCTGGGTGACACCCTGTCGCGGCTGTCCGCCGAGCGGGGCTGGTCCCAGGAGCTGTCCGTGGGTGGCGTCGTCGGCCGGTGGCGCGAGGTGGTCGGGGAGCAGATCGCGGACCACTGCACCCCCGAGACCTTCGAGGGTGGACAGCTCGTGGTCCGCACCGACTCGACCAGCTGGGCGACCCACCTGCGCAGCCTGCTGCCCGAGCTGCGGGCCGTCCTGGAGAAGGAGGTCGGTGCGGGCGTGGTCACCGAGATCCGGGTGCTGGGACCGTCGGGACCCCACTGGCGCAAGGGTCAGCGGAGCGTGCCGGGCCGCGGTCCGCGCGACACCTACGGCTGAGGCGGGGCTCAGAGGTGAGGACGGCCCTGGGAGCCTCCGATGGCAGGGTAGTGACCACCTGGTCATGGCCTACCTCCCTGGTAGCCCACAGAGTGTGTGGAAATGCCTGAGAAGGGCTTTCACCGGGTAGACTGACACCTGTCATCCCTGGTGCTCGCACCCGGTCGTTGGTCTGGCCGTCAGTCGGGCGCCGCAGGGCGTCCGGTCCGGTCACGCCCGCGGCTGCTGCCTCGTGCGCCAGGGCCTCCGTGTCAGCCATCCGAGCCGCTCGGTCATCGGTCGCGGGCACAGCACCGTGTGAGGAGCACCTCTGCCCGTGGTCGACAGCAGCGCAGACCGACAGAGCAGCGCAGTCCCCGAGAGCAACCTCCCGGACAGGACATCCCCCGAGAAGACGGTGCCGGACACCACAGTGCCGGACCAGACGGTGCCGGACCAGACGGTGCCGGGCCAGACGGCTCCGGACACGACGGTCCCGGACACGACGGTCGCGGAGCACACGGAGAGCGACGGCACCCGCAGCAGCACCGGCGGCACCTACGACGCCAGCGCGATCACGGTCCTCGAGGGTCTCGAGGCCGTCCGCAAGCGCCCGGGCATGTACATCGGCTCGACGGGCCCCCGCGGTCTGCACCACCTGGTGTACGAGGTCGTCGACAACTCCGTCGACGAGGCACTCGCCGGCTTCTGCAGCCACATCGAGATCACCCTCCTCGCCGACGGTGGCGTCCGGGTCGTCGACGACGGCCGTGGCATCCCGGTCGACATCGTCGCCAGCGAGGGCAAGCCGGCCGTCGAGGTCGTCCTGACCGTGCTGCACGCCGGCGGCAAGTTCGGCGGCACCGGGTACGCGGTCTCCGGCGGCCTGCACGGCGTGGGCGTCTCGGTAGTCAACGCCCTCTCGTCCCGGCTCGACGTCGAGGTCCGGCGCGGTGGCCACGTGTTCGAGCAGAGCTACACCGACGGGGTTCCCCAGGAGCCCCTCGCGCGCACCGGCACCACTGACGAGACCGGCACGATCATCACGTTCTGGGCCAACGGCGACATCTTCGAGACGACCGAGTACGACTTCGAGACGCTCCGTTCCCGCTTCCAGCAGATGGCCTTCCTCAACAAGGGCCTGCAGATCTCCCTGACCGACGAGCGGCCCAAGCACACGGGCACCGAGGACGAGGTCACCTCCTCCCCGGGCGCGCCGGCGCCCCACCACGAGGTCGACGAGGTCGCCGAGACCACGTCCACCACCGGTGAGCAGTCCCGCACCGTCACGTATAAGTACGACGGCGGGCTCGTGGACTACGTCAGGCACCTGAACACGGCCAAGAAGGCCGAGCTTGTCCACCCCGAGGTCATCGACTTCGAGTCCGAGGACCCCGAGCGTCGCATCTCCGTCGAGATCGCCCTGCAGTGGACGAACGCCTACTCCGAGTCCGTTCACACCTACGCCAACACGATCTCCACCACCGAGGGCGGGACGCACGAAGAGGGCTTCCGGGCCGCCATGACCTCGCTGGTGAACAGGTACGCGCGCGAGAAGGCGATCCTCAAGGAGAAGGAGGAGAACCTCACGGGCGACGACATCCGCGAGGGCCTCACCGCTGTCATCTCCATCAAGCTCGGCGAGCCGCAGTTCGAGGGCCAGACCAAGACGAAGCTCGGCAACACCGAGGCCAAGACGTTCGTCCAGAAGGTCGTCCACGAGCAGCTCGGCGACTGGCTCGGCTCCCACCCGACCGAGGCGCGGGACATCATCCGCAAGTCGATCCAGGCGGCCGCGGCGCGCATGGCCGCCCGCAAGGCGCGCGAGGCCACCCGGCGCAAGGGGCTGCTCGAGTCGGGCGGAATGCCGGGCAAGCTGCGCGACTGCCAGTCGAACAACCCCGTCGAGTGCGAGGTGTTCATCGTCGAGGGTGACTCCGCCGGCGGCTCGGCCGTCCGCGGGCGCAACCCGCGCACCCAGGCCATCCTGCCCATCCGCGGCAAGATCCTGAACGTCGAGCGGGCCCGGCTGGACCGGGCGCTGGGCAACATGGAGGTCCAGGCCCTGATCACGGCCTTCGGCACCGGCATCGGCGAGGACTTCGACATCGCCAAGCTTCGCTACCACAAGATCGTCCTGATGGCCGACGCGGACGTCGACGGTCAGCACATCGCCACGCTGCTGCTGACCCTCCTCTTCCGGTACATGCCCGACCTGATCAAGAACGGTCACGTGTACCTGGCGCAGCCGCCGCTGTACCGGATCAAGTGGTCCAACGCCCCGCACGACTACGTCTACTCCGACCGCGAGCGCGACGCCTTCCTGACTGCCGGCCAGGCCTCCGGCAAGCGTGTGCCGAAGGAGAACGGGATCCAGCGCTACAAGGGTCTCGGCGAGATGGACTACTCCGAGCTGTGGGACACCACGATGGACCCGGACCAGCGCACCCTGCTCCAGGTCACCCTCGACGACGCCGCCGCGGCCGACGAGATCTTCGCGGTGCTCATGGGCGAGGACGTCGAGTCCCGGCGCTCGTTCATCCAGCGGAACGCCAAGGACGTGCGGTTCCTCGACATCTGAGCCGACCCCGGTCGTCGTCGCGACGGCGTACGCCCGGGGGCCGATCAGGTCGAGGACCGACCAGCAACTGATGCAAGCCAGGAGACGAGGTAGACGGTGACCGACCAGACCCCAGACGGCGACCTGCCCGAGGTGGGTGTCGACACACCCGCGGAGGTGCTGACCGACCGCATCACCGCCGTGGACCTGCAGCTCGAGATGCAGCGGTCCTACCTGGACTACGCGATGAGCGTCATCGTCGGGCGCGCCCTGCCTGACGTGCGGGACGGCCTCAAGCCCGTTCACCGCCGGGTGCTCTACGCGATGTTCGACGGCGGCTACCGTCCGGACCGTCAGTTCTCCAAGTGCAGCCGTGTCGTCGGTGACGTCATGGGCAAGTACCACCCGCACGGCGACACCGCGATCTACGACGCCCTCGTCCGGCTCGTGCAGGACTGGTCGCTGCGGTACCCGCTGGTGTCCGGCCAGGGCAACTTCGGCTCCCCGGGCAACGACCCGGCCGCCGCCCCGCGGTACACCGAGTGCAAGATGGCCCCGATCGCCATGGAGATGGTGCGGGACATCGACGAGGAGACCGTCGACTTCCGCGACAACTACGACGGGCGCACCCAGGAGCCGACGGTGCTGCCGTCCCGGTTCCCGAACCTCCTGGTCAACGGCAGCGCCGGCATCGCCGTCGGCATGGCCACCAACATCCCGCCGCACAACCTGCGTGAGGTCGCGGCCGGCGTGAAGTGGCACCTGGAGAACCCGGAGGCCAGCAAGGAGGAGCTCCTCGAGGCCCTCATCGAGCGCATCCCCGGGCCCGACTTCCCCACCGGCGCGACGATCCTCGGGCGCCGCGGCATCGAGGACGCCTACCGGACCGGCCGTGGCTCGATCACCATGCGCGCCGTGGTCACCGTGGAGGAGATCCAGAACCGGATCTGCCTGGTGGTCACCGAGCTGCCGTACCAGGTCAACCCCGACAACCTGGCGACCAAGATCGCCGACCTCGTCAAGGAGGGCCGGGTCCAGGGGATCGCGGACATCCGCGACGAGACCTCGGGCCGCACCGGCCAGCGCCTCGTCGTCGTGCTCAAGCGCGACGCCGTCGCCAAGGTCGTGCTGAACAACCT
>DASXVR010000189.1:0-1730 GCA_036504175.1 Actinotalea sp.
CATCACCTCGATCGCCGAGCAGACCAACCTGCTCGCCCTCAACGCGACCATCGAGGCCGCTCGCGCCGGCGAGGCCGGCAAGGGCTTCAGCGTCGTCGCGCAGGAGGTCAAGGAGCTCGCGGGCCAGACCGCCCGTGCCACCGACCAGATCGAGGCCGTCGTCGCGACCGTGCAGAGCGGGACCGCCGAGGCGCTGAGCGGGACGTCCAGCATCGACCGCGCGATCACCGAGGTCGTCGAGGCGCAGACCACGATCGCCGCAGCCGTCGAGGAGCAGGGCGCCGCGACGTCACAGGCCCGCGGCTCGATCTCCGGCATCGCCGGCGAGGTCCAGCGCGTGTCCGACGAGGTCGCGCTGATGGTGGCTGACGTCGCCTGAGGCTCTCAGGCGATGAGCACGACGGTTCCGCGCTTGTGCCGCGAGTCGACGAGTCGGTGGGCCTCGGCGGCGTCGGCCAGGGGGAAGGTCCGGTCGACGACCGGTCGGATGCGGCCCTCCGCCGCGAGTGCGAGCAGGGTCGTCATGTCGGCCGCCTTGTCGGCCTGGGGACGCAGGCCGGTGAAGGCGAGGCGCACACGTCGCGTGGCCCGGCGGGTGAACAGGCTCTGCACGGCGGCGACCGGGCTGGGTGCCGTGGTCAGGTAGACGCCGCCCGGGCGAAGCGCTCGCCGGCAGCGGCGGAAGGAACTGGTCGCGACCGTGTCGAACACGACGTCGTACGCGTCCCGCGCGGCCGCGAAGTCGTCGGCTGTGTAGTCGATGACCTCGGTGGCTCCGAGCGACCGCACGAGCTCGGCGTTGGCGCCGCTGCACACCCCGACCACCTCGGCGCCGAAGGCAGCCGCCAGCTGCACCGCGGCGGCCCCCACGCACCCGGACGCACCGTTGACGAGGACCCGCTGACCGGCCATCAGGTGCGCGTGGTCCCGCAGGAACGGGAGCGCGGTGAGGCCGCCCTCGGTGACCCCGACGGCGTCGGGCAGCGTGAGGCCCTCCGGGACGCGGGCGATGCCGACGGCCTGCAGGCGGACGTACTGGGCGTACCCACCCATCCGGGCACCCGTCGCGCCGACGACCCGTTCGCCCACCTCGACGCTGGTCACGCCTTCGCCGAGGGCGACGACGACGCCGGCCACCTCGCTGCCCAGGATCGGGTTCCTCGGGTGCAGCAGCCCACCCGCGAGTCGTGCGATGGCGGGGCTCGCAGCGCGGAGAGCGGCGTCAGCGGCGCTCGCGGCCACCGCACCGACGCGTACGAGCACCTCGCCAGGCTTGGGGGCCGGCACCGGCACCTGCTCGGCGTGGAGAACGTCGGGTGGCCCGTAGCGGCGGTGCACGGAGGCCGTCATCGTGCGGGGGAGGGTTTCGGTGGACATGGTGCGCTCCTTGCTGAGGGTGTGCGGGATCACGGCCGCGAGGTGCTCCTCGCGTGCCGGGCGTTGCGGGTTGGGTCCAGCGGAGGCCGTCAGACGTGTGCGCTCATGCGTCGCCGACCTCGGGGTAGGCGAAGACCTGGTCGAGCCCGACGCCGAAGACGCGAGCGATCTGGAACGCGACCTCGAGCGACGGGGAGTACTTGCCCTGCTCGATGGCGATGACGGTCTGGCGGGTGACGCCGATGCGGCGGGCCAGCTCGGCCTGGGTCATGTCGCCGTGCGCGGCCCGGAGGTCGCGGACGGAGTTCGTGATCCGGGTGGGCTTGACCACGTCAGAAGCCCCGGCGGTACAT